>CALMSM010000111.1 GCA_937872425.1 uncultured Candidatus Saccharibacteria bacterium | reverse complement strand
CTTTGCGCCGATAATCAATCCACGCTGTTCGGCCGGTAACTCATCGATTGTCTTGGCAGTGTCAAACTTGCGAATACATTCCTGTATGGTCTTTTGGTCTTCCGCGCCAACCATGAGGCTGAGCATAGTTTGACGCATGTGTTTTGTATTCGCATCGTCGTTGTCTTGGTCTTCCCAGCCTAGTTTGGCGTGCCAGTCCTTGGCGAGTGTGTATTGGATTGCATCTATAGCTTTTTCGCAAGTGCTATCGCCTTCGGTCAGACTAGATGCAAAGCCGACCCCACGGGCGATTAGGGTCCATACGCCCTCGCGGGGTTCACTGCTACATTCTCGTACGAGCTTCAACAGGTCAACGGCTGTTTTATCACCACGCCGTGCCAAAAGCATCATATCGTTTAAGATGTTCATGCGGCTTTCGGCAGATACGCTCTGGGCGGCGATGGCCTTATTTATACGGAGCTGGTCGGTCTCATCCTTATAATCAACCAAAAAGTGACCGGCGGCATTGTGGTTAAAGACAGGCGTTGGTTCAGCATAGTCGACCTCTTGTGTCTTTGCGGTCAAAACGTCGATGGGAAGCGGTTTACTCGCCAGCAACGGGATGGGCCAGTGGCTGGTCGTATCTTCGCCGTCGAGCAGGAACCGTTGTTGCGTTAGTCTGAGTGTGTTTTTGTCTGGGCGCTCCACAGACAAGAGCGGTGAGCCAGATTGCCGGACCCATGGTGTCATAAACTCGTGGATATTACGGCCACTTGATTTGGAAAACGCGTTCCATAGGTCATCTCCGGTTGTATTGGCGTAGGCATGCTGTGTGAAGTAGAGCTTGAGCCCTTCGCGAAAGGCTTTGTCGCCGATGTAGTCACGAAGCATCTTGAGCAAATGGCCACCCTTGGCATAGACAATGGCTGGGTCAAACAATGTATGAATCTCATCCGGGTGATGCACGGGCACATGTACAGCTTGCACCTCTTTATAAATATCACGATTGGAGCAGGCTAATACATCTGACGTGACATAACCTTCCCATTGGTGCCAGTCTGGATTCAGACTATCTAGGGCAATGTGCTCCATGAGGCTAGCAAAGCTTTCATTGAGCCACAAATCGTCCCACCATTTCATGGTGACTAAGTTGCCAAACCATTGGTGTGACAGCTCGTGCGCCACAACCATGGCAACGTACTGTTCGCCACTGAGTGACCGGTTATTTGGGTCAGTTAGTAGCGCAACCTCACGGTAGGTGATAAGTCCCCAGTTCTCCATGGCCCCAGACTCAAAGTCGGGTAGCGCAATCTGGTCACATTTTGGCAAGGGGAAGGGTGTGTCAAAATACTCCTCGAAGAAATCAAGTGTACGTACCGCTTGATTGTTGGCATATTGCAAGAACGACGCAGGCTGGGCGGCACTTCCCCAGGTGCGCATAGCGATACCGCGCTTGGTTTTTGCCTCAATGCAATGGATGTCACCAAATGCAAAGGCTAGTAGGTAGGTTGACATACGCGGCGTTTGCTCGAAGATAGTTGTTGTCCGGCCTTTGGCTGTAGTCTCTGAATCAATGGGTGTGTTTGATAGAACCGTTTCGCCTTTTGGTGTTGTGAGCAGCAGTTTGAACGTTGCTTTTGCCTCGGGCTCATCAACACATGGAAACACTCTGCGTGCATCATGGGACTCGAATTGGGTAGCGATGATTTTTTTGGCAGTACCGTCATGGGTAAAGTTACATGGGTACATGCCGCTCATTTGTTCGGTAATGACACCGGTGAATCGCAGGACCAAGGTGTATTCGCCCGGGTACAGCATATTAGACGCGTGCAGACGGAGCTCATTTAGTTTCTGTTGTGTATTAATCCGGTCGATGACAATTTCTTTGGCTTCTTTTTTGCCATGATGTGTCACATGAGCACTCGTCACTTTAAGCCCGTTTTGGTGGAGTGTAAATCGTTGAGAGGGACGTCCGTGCCGTTGGCCAGTGATAGTCACGACGCCGCTAAACTTCATCCCCACTGCATCAATGTCTAATTCGAGATCGTAATGTTTTGGTTTGAATTGGTTGAACAACCTAGTGACGTCTTTACTCATGCGTACCAGTGTACCATGCTGCCGTTAGTCGTTCGCACATTGACATTTCTGTCATGGTTTGCTATGATGGATTCGTTCAGGTCGGCCAGCTGGTCGGCTTTTTTCATACCTACTCGAACCACATTGTAGAAATAAACGAAAGGAAAATACCATGGACATGGATATAAAAACACTTGCAATGGCCGTCAAAGCCATCGCCGAAGAAAAGAGCTTGCCCGAAGATACTGTGCAAGAAATCGTAGAGCAAGCGCTTGCAGCAGCGTACCGTCGTGATTTTGGCGACCGCGAGCAAGAAGTACGCGTGAGTATCAATATCAATACCGGAGACATCGATGTATATGTCAGCAAAGAGATTGTTGACGACGTAACCGAGCCAGCAATGCAGATTAGCCTCAAAGATGCCAGCGTCATGAGCAAGGCAGCCAAGCTTGGCGAGACAATCGAAGTCCACGAAAAACCAGAGAACTTTGGTCGCGTTGCAGCCCAGACTGCCAAGCAAGTTGTATTACAACGTTTGCGCGAAGCAGAGCGGGACAACATTATGGAAGAGTACGAAGACAAAATCGGCACCATCGTCAATGGTATCGTTGGTCGCGTCGAAAGTAACATCGTAAGAGTAGATCTTGGTAAAGCGCAAGGCATCATGCCGCGAAGTGAGCAGATTCAGGGCGAACACTATTACCCTGGCCAGCGCGTGAAGGTATACCTAAAGGATGTAGAAAAAGGTTTCCGTGGCCCACAGCTTGTCGTATCGCGGGGTTCACGTGAGTTTATCGAGCTCCTATTCCGTGCCGAAGTGCCCGAGATGGAGAACGGTTCCGTTGAAATCAAATCTATCGCTCGTGAAGGTGGCGTCCGCAGCAAGATTGCAGTAGCCAGCACCGTAGCAGGCGTTGACCCTGTTGGAACATTCGTCGGCGGCCATGGTACGCGCGTTAATGCTGTCATGAGTGAAGTTGGCGAACAAGAAAAGATTGACATTGTCGTTTGGAACGAAGAACCAGTTGCCTATATTACCAATGCACTAAGCCCAACCAAGGTTAGCAAGGTAGAAATCACCGGTGACCGTGCCAAAGTAATCGTCCCCGAAGACCAACTGAGCATTGCTATTGGCCGTGGTGGCCAGAACGTTCGCTTGGCCAGTAAACTGACTGGATACGAAATTGACCTGTCTGCCGATCAGCCGATTCCTGAAGTACCTGTCAAACCAGCCGCACCGAAGCTCAAGAAAAAAGAAGCGCTCGAAAGCTCACTACTCGAAGCTATCGAACAACACGGCGACTAGCGACTAATAATGGCGGCAGAATCTACGCAACCTGAGGGTGGGGTTGTC
>CALMSM010000110.1 GCA_937872425.1 uncultured Candidatus Saccharibacteria bacterium | reverse complement strand
TTGCAGTTGTATCAGCCACTTCTCTCACGCTTGAGCATCATATGACGGGGCTTATTGCTGGTCTCCTGAGCACGCTACTCATTGTCGTATTTGGTGAAGTAATCCCGCAAGCTTGGTTCAGCCGCATTGCCCTCCGCTACTGCGCAGTCCTAGCACCTGTCATGAAGCTGATGATTATCGTCACCTACCCAATATCCAAACCGCTACAGCTACTGCTCGACCGACTTGTTGGTCCAGAGAACAAAGAACTCCACAGCCGTCGTGAGCTAGGACTTATCATCAGTGAACACCTAGGCCCGGGCGCCGAGACAGAGCTTGATGAAGACGAAATTGAGATTATGAAAAGCACGCTGAGCCTGAGTGAAAAACGCACCAAGAGTATCATGACCCCAATCAAAAATGTTTACTGGCTCCCCGAAGACACCATCATAGATGCAGCAGTCATAGACGAAATCAAACGACGTGCGTGGAGTCGCATACCTATACTCAGCGCAGATAAAAAGGAGTGCCGTGGTGTTTTATTGATGAAAGACCTCGTAGACATCGATTTTGATCATAGCCCAGTGCCACTCACAGAGCTCCCTATTCATCCAACTAAAATGGTCGGCAGCATGACTGCGCTGGACACACTATTTCGCAGGTTTATTGGTGCGCATTCTCACCTCATGCCGGTTGAGCGTGACGATAAGATTGTGGGCATCGTTACGATTGAAGACTTGATAGAAGAAATCTTGGGTCACGAGATAGAGGACGAAGCCGACACTGTCGGGCACTCAAATAGCTAACGTTTTTGCCGAGCACGCACTACCACCCACAACAAACTTGCTAATAACAGGAATCCGGCTGAGTAAAACCCAATCTCGCCGTATAGTTCAATCTTATACCCTTCATTGAAGTAGACGGTAAAATAGCGAACTGCAGTGGTCGTATACGCCGCAATGCACAGCAAAGACGTAGCAAAAATAATACTCCGTCGCTGCAGTACACTGGCAGTAATGATTGGTACTGCATATAGCGCCACCGCTCGACTTGCCATGCCGCGCTGGCTATAAACCATGAGGGACGCAGCAGCGATATCAGCAACAATTAAAAGATAGATCAGATACTGATAAGTGTTGTGGGCACGAGCCTTGAGACGAGCAGTCAGCCATACGATAGTCGTGGCAGCCAATAGGAGGGCCGTAATTGACCAACGCCTCAGTACGAAATCTGGATTAATAAGCTTCCATGCATCGTAGACCATGATTTGAACGGCCAGTATGACTACGTAAACAAAATGGGCGTTTGCTATACGTATGACATTCGCTCTAAGCCCCGAATGATCTACAGTTTTTGTTTTAGCTGACATGCTGGTAGTCAACCACAAGCACTAAGCCCCTGTCAAACGACTATTTTTGGCGTTTGCGTTTGTTGGGGTCTAGTTCGCGTTTACGCATACGCAGGTTCTGCGGTGTAACTTCGAGTAGTTCGTCATTTTCAAGAAAGTCTAGACACTGCTCGAGGCTAAAGATTGTTGGAGGTGTCAACTGCACAACGCCATCACTGGAACTTGTACGCATATTGGTCAGCTGCTTTGGCTTGCAGATGTTGATTTCCATATCTTCACTACGAGTATTGAGGCCAATGATTTGGCCGGCATAGACCTTTTCGGCTGGGCCAATAAAGGTTGTGCCGCGAGCTTCTGCGTTCTGAAGTGAATACGGTGTGGATGTACCAGTCATGAAACTAATCAACACACCGGAGCGTAGTTGTTGCAGTGCAGGCCCCTGCACTTCATAGCCAATAGTGAGCGAGTTCATAACAATCGTACCCTTAGTGTTGGTCAGTAGGATGTTGCGCATACCTAATAGTGCACGAGTTGGCATTTCATAAACAAGCTTAGTGACGCCCTTAGGACTAGCGAATTGCTCCTTGAGTGTTGCACGACGAGCCCCGAGCTCCATCTGGACAGCGCCAACGTGTTCGGCTGGCACTTCAATCAGGACCTCTTCGATTGGCTCCATGGTTTTGCCGTCTTCTTCTTTGGTAACAACTTGCGGGCGGCCTACTTCAAATTCATAGCCTTCGCGGCGCATGGTTTCGATAAGCACACCTAAGTGCAGTTCGCCCTTACCAGCAACCGTAAATCCGATGCCGTCTTCTTCAACCTCTAAGCCAACGTTGGT
>CALMSM010000109.1 GCA_937872425.1 uncultured Candidatus Saccharibacteria bacterium | reverse complement strand
TGCCAAATCTGCAGCTACGGCTGGATTAAACTGCTGATCGAAATCATCACGGAACGGTGTAACCATCGCAGTGATAACTCGACCAAAATGAGCATTCCGATACGGTCCACTACGATCACTAAATGCCAGAACTCTATCTTGATATTCTACGCCCATAGCTACTCCTCATAAATACTATAGGCTAGTGTATCGACCAGCTAGCAGATTGCAAGCAGTAGCAATTTACTTAATCGACGCGAGCGTCTTGGCCCAAAAGCTTGGCGCGCATTTCGGCAAAGCGTTTTTGTTGCTCAGCAGCGACCTGCTCTGGGGTTTTGTCTTCTGCTTCAGCTACTGGCTCTGCAGCTTGTGGCTGCTGGGCCCTACTGGCACCGGCCTGTTGTTTCTGTCCTGATTGGCCCTGTTTGTTGTTGGCGCCGGTAGGCTTGCCGCCACCAATCACATTCACGACGGGGATTACGATTGGGCTTCCACCGGTGTGTTCATACAAGAAATGTGTCACATGATCTTTGAGCTCAGCCTTGAATCTATCAAGATCGATACGCTTGTAGCGTTGTTGTACAGCTCGCTTGAGCTCCATGCGGAGGTTAGATACCAGCTCCTCTTGATCACGCATGTGAATGAAACCACGGCTAATGATGTCTGGGCTAGTCATCAAGCTACCAGATTTACGATCAATAGTTAGTACAACAGACACAAGTCCTTCTTCTGCCAACATCAGACGGTCTTTGATAACCACACCAGCCACGGTCATACCAGACTGATCAACCAATACGGTGCCTACTGGCACTTCTCCGATGATTTCAATCTTATCTGGGCTGAGCGCAATCACTTCACCGTTATCTGCATTGATACAGTTAGCGCGAGGGATGCCATTCTCTACGGCTAGCTCAACATGGCGCTGTTTGACGCGGTATGCCCCATAGATTGGGATGAAATATTTTGGTCGTGTCATCTGCATCATTTCAGCGTACTCGTCCCGACTTGCATGACCAGATACGTGGAGCGGACCAACGCCATCAAGTTCGTGGTGACGATGCTCGAACACGTGCACACCTTTGCGGGACAACCCATCAACCATAGCGCCGACCAACGAGTCGTTACCAGATTCTGGGATTGGTGTTGAGCTCAAAATTACGGTGTCTTGTTCTTTGAGTTTGATATATTTGTGCTCACCGTTGGCCATACGCTGCAACGCAGAGTTTGGCTCGCCCTGTGAACCAGTACAAACGACTACCAACTCGTGGTCCTTCATTGTAGAGGCAGATGCAATCGGGACAAAGGTACCCTTTGGTATCTTCATAAATCCGTGGCGCACAGCCATTTCTAGCGTGCTGACCATACTACGACCGTCCATAGCTACTTTGCGGCCATGATGCACAGCAGCGTTCACAATCATCTGCACGCGATTCATGTTGGTGGAGAATAACCCCACAAATATGCGCCCTGGGGCCTGACTAATGATGTCAACGTAGCTCGGTTCAATGGTGGATTCACTCGGGGTTCGGCCCAAGCGCTCCACTGTGGTGCTTTCGCTCAGTAGCGCTAGTACGCCTTCATCACCAAGTTGCGTCAAACGCTCTGTGTCAGATCGTTCGTGGTCAAGTGGTGTCAGGTCAAGGCGGAAGTCACCAGTGTTGATAATCCGGCCAACTGGCGTATCAAGGACAATACAGGTGCTGCCTGGGATAGAGTGCGTAATCCGAACAAGTTCGACAAAGAACGAGCCAATTTTGAGTCGTTCGTGTGTATGCTCGTTCATGATTACTGTCTTGAGCTCAAAGCCCTCGGGCATCGGCAAACCAAAGTTCGCAAATATTTCTTCAACTCGACCAATGGTAAAGTTTGACCCGTAGATTGGTGCCGGAAAACGTGGCACAATGTGCGGCAAGCCACCAATGTGGTCAAGGTGACCATGGGTGATAACGTAGGCACGAAGTTTATGACGAATGCTTTCTAGGTACGTCATGTCACAAATACCGTAGTTGATACCGGGTAAGTCGACACCAAGGTCGTTACCACAGTCCATGATAATTGCATCATTCATGTATTCAACTAGGATAGTGTTTTTGGAACCACCGCCATCCATACCACCCAAACCGATAATTTTGAGCCGTGGGCTATCATCGATAAAGTTGGCACGAGGCTTGTCTTGGCCGTTTGCGGACGGAGTGTCCAGATACTGGCTAGCAATGCGGTTAGCATCATCTTGTGCGCGCCGCTGTGCGCGAATAGCTGCGCCACGTGACGAGCTAAATGATTTCTGCTCGGCAGTTTTGCCGCCAGCAGGAGCCTTGCCCCTATTATTTGGGCGCTTCGGCTTTGATTGGTTATTGTTGGTGTTTTTTGGGTTCATAGATTCCTTTCTATGAGTTATGAGATTTAATTAAATCTTTTTCAAAATAAGGGGAATCGACGCGAAGTCGTCCACCAATGTTTGGCGTAATCCGCCGTTATACAGGGCAGCCGCGGGGTGAAACAGAGGCAGGTATACTTGTCCTGCCAGTCGTTCGGGCCGACCATGCACCTCACTAATCTTGAGGCCAGGGAGCAAGCAGTCCATGCTATGCCGGCCCAGCGTCACGATAAGTTTTGGTTTGATAATATCAATTTGTTTCTTAAGGAATGGTAAAAAAGCTACTTTTTCTTCGGGCAGCGGGGCGCGGTTGTTGGGCGGACGATATTTCACGATATTCGTGATATATACATCTGCCCTTTTCAACCCAATCATCTA
>CALMSM010000108.1 GCA_937872425.1 uncultured Candidatus Saccharibacteria bacterium | reverse complement strand
ACAACGATTACCGGACAAGCCAAGCAGAAGTGCTTATAGACCACGAAAAAGGCACTTATAAGCTGCTCAAAGACTATGGCCAACCGAAGAAACACACTGAGAAGAACTGGTCACCCCCTGAACATGCTACAGAAGCCTTCGATTTTGCCTATTCGCTGTCCGAAGTAGTCAAAGACAATGAAGTAATTGGCGCTGACGACCATTTAGCTGTCCACAACGGTACGAAACTGCTCAGATATAAAGATGGCTACATACAGTTAGCCCATGTTGTCTGTGGCGTTGGTGGTGAGCGAACGTATGCCCATTTAGCGATACTTAGAGATAAAAATGGTTATGGCACCCATATGAGCCAATTATTCCACTTCAATGTCGGATGGCGCGAGAAGCTGAAAGAAACCATTGAGTTTGCCTCAGATATGGTCTGGTCGAAGGGTAAAGAGGGTGAAGAACTGCTCGTAGGGCTTGGTGTCAAAGACGAAGCGACAGGTATTGCCCGTATACCCGTTGATAAGTTCATTTGGGACGAAACGACAGATATACTCTGGTATAGATTTCGTTTCACGGAACAACCTAATAGGACGGAAATCGAAACACCCACATCATTGCGCCCCGATTGGCATTAAATAAACTGTTTTTCAGCTTGTCTACGAGCATTAATTGCATGATACTCAATACTAAACCCCTTGTTTAATACTAATTTACCATCAACAGTTAATGACGCCATCCAGCGATTTCTGCTCTTGCTCCAGCATACGCCAACTACTTTATTATTGTTTTTACGGTTAGCTGCTTGCTGATGATTTGTTGCCCATCTGCAATTATCAGGTGTGTAGTCACCATCATTATTTTTACGGTCGAGTGTCAACCCTTTCGGTCTTTCGCCCATATCTTCTAGGAATAGGGCAAAATTGTCCCAACGAGCACAAACCTTAATACCGCGTCCGCCGTATCTACTATAAGCAATATGCTTAGGGTTGTTACAACGTTGGCGCATCTTCACCCAAGTCGTATAAATAGGGTGCTTTTTACCAGCAGTATAGCCATGCCGTAGTGATTGGAAACTACCAACTGATTTCCCCTTATACCAACGACAATAGTGCATCTTGCAATAGCCCCTACCATAGTGTTGTTGTATACACCTATCTATAGTACACTGTCTCATATATCCTCCCTGTGATTTAAGCGTTGCGGGAGGATATTTTTATCCTCTTACACCAATCATAACACGCTTGGCGCTGGGTGACACCACCAAACCGTGAGGAAGTGGCGACTGATACCAGTATCCGACCTGACTGGCACTAGGCTGCTTCGTAGCTTCCACCGATTATATACTTGCGCCCGACTGTACAGGTACTATCAGTATTATCGTAGTAGTACATAACAATTGATGATACTGAATTTTTGAATAGCGCAACCGCAAACTTACCTGTTGCAGCATCTTCACGCCCTCCGCCAGCGTGTTGACTAGCTGTTTTACTGTTGGCTGGTGGTGTAAATGAGAGAGTGCCAGGTGCAGATGCGGCTGTGACGTTGAACTCAGCACTCCAGTTTATAGTTTTACCAGTAATAGCATATTTGGCATAGGTAACATTGACTGTGCAAGAGCCACCACTATTAGTGAAGGTTGGTGTCCATGCCGTCCATGCGCCTGGTGTTATATCCGTAACCGCTGCCGTTCCTGAGCCTGTAAAATACGGTAGTTTATTAGCTGCTGAAGTAAGCCCTGCGATAGCTGCGAGTTCTGCATCATAGGCTTGTACGA
>CALMSM010000107.1 GCA_937872425.1 uncultured Candidatus Saccharibacteria bacterium | reverse complement strand
TGCCACTATTTTTTAACCCGATTTTATTTTTTAGACCCAAACATGAACAAAAATTTTCTATCATTTCTTTATCTTTTGATGTAAAGCTGATATGTCGATTGTCTGGCGATAAATTACCATCAGTAGCAATAAGCCCAATTGCATATGCAAAATTAGGACTCCATATATAGGAATGTGTTTCTTGTTTTGTATCCAAGAGCTGGTTTACCCCAAGGTGTCATTGGTCCAGCGTGTCCTACTGGAGCTTTACCTTCACCACCACCATGTGGGTGATCAGCCGCGTTCATAGCGATACCGCGAACAGATGGACGAATACCTTTGCGTCGATTGCGACCAGCCTTACCAATCTTGATGTTCTGGTGTTGCTCGTTGCCGATGACACCGATGCTCGCTGTGCACTCGACATGCACCATGCGAACTTCACCGCTGGGCAGCTTGACCTGTGCGTACAGACCTTCGCGGGCTACCAACTGTGCACCGTTACCAGCAGAGCGAACCAGCTTGGCGCCTTGACCAGGCTGCAATTCGATACCATGGATAACACTACCCACTGGGATGTTTTTGAGCGGCAAGCGATTGCCTGATTCGATAGGTGATTCTTCACCACTCGTAATTGTTTGACCAATCTTCATACCTTGGGCTGCAAGGATGTAGTGGTATTTGTTGTCTTGATCTTTAATACGTGCAATACGGGCGCTTCGTCCTGGATCGTATTCGATGTGTTCAATCACGGCAGTTGTGCCAGGAGCAAGCTTGAAGTTCATAATACGGATAAAGCGACGAGCACCACCACCACGGTGACGGGTTGTGATGCGACCTTGGTTGTTGCGTCCGGCACTGCGCTTTTTGCTAACAATCAGTGACTTGACGGGACGCTTGGTGGTGATACCATCAAAGTCCTGGTTGGTCATGCCACGGCGGCCGGGAGTAGTTGGGCGATATGCTTGTAGTGCCATTACTTCTTACCTTTCTTTTCTGCCGCTGGCTTTTCGTCTTCTTCGCTGGCAAACACAGGAATCGTGTCGCCTTGCCTAACAGTTACATAAGCTTTCTTGATGTCATTGCGCGAACCAGAGTTACGTGCACCGCGCTTGCGGTATGAGGTCTTGACCTTACCCTTGACGTTGGTGATGTTCACGCTCAATACGGTAACTTCGAACTGAGCTTCTACCGCCTGGGCGACAGTCAGTTTGTTGGCATCCTGAGGAACAACAAATACATACACGTTTGCTGCCTGGCTTTGGCCGTAGGCTTTTTCGCTAATGCGGGGCTTGAGAGTCATTGTTTTTTCCATGGTTTATGCCTCCGCTTTCTTTGGTGCAGCTTTTGCCTTAGGAGCCAACCACACGGTAACATCCTTGAGCGCTTGTGCGGTCATAACGATACAATCGGCGTTCATAACGTCATACGTGTTGACGTAATTTGCCTGAACAACCTGTACTTTTTGGATGTTGGCAGTCGCGCGCATAATGTCGTCTGACTTATCTTCGACAACAATTAGTGTGTTTTTGGTTGCGCCGATTTTGGCCAGCAGTTTGACTGCTTCACTAGTTTTGCCGTCTTTGAACTGGAGGGATTCAACAACAATGATTTTGTTGGCTTCTGCCATTGTTGTTAGTGCCTGGCGAATCGCCTGGCGCTTTGCCGTGACATTCATCTTGTGGCTATAGTTTTCGTTGCCGGTTGGACCGAATACAACACCACCACCACGCCAGATTGGGTTACGGCTTGAGCCGAAACGTGCACGGCCAGTGCCTTTTTGCTTCCAAGGTTTGCGGCCACCACCACTCACGAGACCCCGAGTTTTGGTGTTACCAGCAGATGTACGGCCATTGGCTAGATAGGCTACATAGGCAGACTTAAGAAGTTCGTGGTTCTTAATCTCAACGGCAAAGACTGTTTTGTCGAGCTTCGCAGGAGTTGTAGCCTTAGCTCCGGCCTTTGTATATGTCGCTACGCTCATGATTCAACTCCTCTGATTAGGACAATGCCTTTGCGCGGACCAGGGACAGCACCGGTTACACCGATGACTCCGAGCTCACTATCAACTAATGCAATTTTGAGGTTGCGTACGGTGACTTGCTCGTCGCCCATCTGTCCAGCCATGCGCTTGCCCTTGAAAATCTTCTGGGGATACATAGAACCGATAGAACCTGGAGCACGAGTATTACCCTTGCCACCGTGTGTTTTGCGCTGGCGCTGGAAGTTGTGACGCTTGATAGTACCAGCCCAGCCCTTACCCTTACTTGTACCGGTCACATGTACGACGTCACCAATTGAAAAGACCTCTGGGTTGATGGTTGTGCCAACCTGGAGGTCTTCGGTAATTTCTTCGACGCGGAATTCGTTCATAATTTTTGGTGTTGCGCCTGAGGCTTTGAGGTGTCCGGCTTGCGCTTTGTTCACACGCTTTGCGGTTTCAAACCCGAGCTGTACGGCCATATAGCCGTCAACATCGGCAGTTTTCACCTGCGTGATGACATTAGGCGTAGCGGAAAGCAAGGTTACAGCTTGAACAACGCCATCATCTGAGATGATACTTGTCATGCCGACCTTTCTTGTGATGAATGCTTTCATACGTTCCTTATTGGTTATTAGCGGTCAATCTTGAATCTTTCGACAAAAGACTGACATAAAAATGCTTGGTCGATGCCGGTTTCTACCTCTGTTATGTATTCATAATCAGCGGTGACCTATACGTCTAACCAAGAACTTTTGATTGATATACCAATACAGATTAGCAGATAACGCTACCCCCTGTCAATATGTTGTATATTCTACCTTACCGATTGATGCATTAGTTTAAGTTGTACGACCAAGGAACTCAACACATTCGTCTCCAATCGCATTCCCGTATAACGCTGCAACGCTATGATTACTGCGGACGCCTTGTGGCTTTATCCTATGAGCTAGCTTATGGTTTAACATCGTCCCGTGTTCGAGCGCTTTTGTTTCAAGCCAAACCAACGGCGTTTGTTTAGTCGCCAACAATCGATACGCAACTCTTGCAAGCACATGAGTCCAGCAATAGTAAGTGTCGCCACTGGCATCTTGGTCTGGGCAGCTCCCATGTGGCTTTAAGGCCTTGACGGAACGCGACCAAGTCGACATCCGTTCTCTTACTTCTTCGGGACTAAACTTCGGTAGCCCAGTAATTGCCTCAACGTCATACCAGCGAGCGTACAACCGTGAGGTGATAAACAGACGCCACAGCGCTTCTGGTATGTCACCGTCAGATTGCCGGATAGCAATTGCCATCTGGTCTGCTAGACCCAAAGGCTTTTTACGAGCTGTAGCGACGATTTCTTCATACAGTCGGTCAACGTCGTAATATGATGTCTGGCAGTATGGCCTTAGGGTAGGCAAGACTGCGGTGAATTGCATGAGTACGCCCATGAGCCCCAAGAGCTCTTTCTGGTCGAGGCTACGAACAGGCGCAGTATGGTTCGCCTCGTTAAGCACTATTTTTATATGCTTTAGCTCTTGTATTAGCGTCTCGTTGACTGGTTGTGGGGTATTTTTAAGAAGCTGAGCAACGTGTGAATGGACGGGGGCACGAACATAAAACACACTGTATGACGCTTTTAGGAAACCTCGTACTGTGTTAAGCCATGTCTGATCGCACGCAACTTCAAAATGTCTACTTGGGCTCTTCATGAAGATTCCCCCACTAAGAATCTGGCATACAGAGGTCTATGATCAGACGTGCAATCGGCGATAACACGAAAATAATCAAGCTGTATGTCGCTGTTTTTCGACCAAAATACTTTGTCTGGATTAGCCCTCAAAAGTGATTGCTTGTTAGCATTTTTAAACCAGGTTGGCGTATGCACCGACCCAGTCCGAACGTTAAGGTGTCGTCTATTTCTTCTCGCAAATGAAAACGGCATAAAAGTTGGCTCGTTGAAGTCGCCGCCTGCAATTACGCCTGTTTGGCCCTGCAACTTGGCACTATAATGGCCGGTTAGGCTCTTCTGGTGTTTGAAGTGTGTTGGGAGTTTGTGAATTCTTAGGTTCATAAGGTGTGCCACGATAACACGCACGGTAGTCTCTTGGCTCAACACTACGTCAGCCTCAGCTGCCTGTGCTTGTTGCCCACTAGGGTCTTTGCCCTCAACCGTATAGTGATCACCTAGAGTAATGCCACCGCACTTTTTCAGCGGGTATTTTGATACAATCGCATCGCCAATGTCCCATTGCTGGGTCCAAGGGCCCGAGGCAAGATAATGTACATGTGTATATCCTCTTTTTTTCAAATGAGTAAGTATTTGTGATTTACTCCTTGCACTACTTGGCATGAGCACTTCACTGAGACCAAAACAATCCGGTTCATATTTTTTTATCAAGCTGTCGAGTGCGCCCAACAGCGCCTTAGCTCGCGTGCTGTGGGTTTGGTTATCCAGCCATATGTTCCAGTATACAATTGAAAACTTCATACGTGCCATTAATTGTACCCCAAATCTAATCAATGCTTTGGCTGTGACATGCGCATAGGGTATTTCGATGCATCGTTCGAGCAAACATTACTCATCAACGTTCATTAATTTTACATTTCTAAGCTAATATGTTTTGCTACTTGAGAGCGTTTCAGTCAAATTTGCTGTTAACGTATGTTTATTATGGCAATCTACGAACCACTTTGCGAAATTAGCACACACTTTCCTGAACTGTTAGGGATGGATTCTTTGGCGGGTTCCTTTCGATCTTTGGGACGTGCTGCATACACCCTATACGTATCACCAGAGCACGAGCATTTGCACGTTGACGTAGCGAAACTCACTGGGTATGACCCACCGCTTTCGCTCCAGCCAAATCTTGATGCGACCCTGGACATGATTGCCGACAATGTCATGCCGCTTGTCGACGTTGCAAAACAACCTGAACTAGACAGCGCAACACTCGTCAGGCTAAGTGGAATTCTTATCCAATTCACAGACTATGTCCCAAGCCTTCACAGTATACAAACACCCTATAGTAAGGTTGCGGGACTGCAGCAAGAAATTCAGCGTCGTGCGCGTGAAGCAGGACCGCAGACTTTGGCAGATCAACTTGAGGTTGCCCTACAACAGTCGGATGGGGATATCGCCGAGGCGTTATGGCAACTGTTTATTACTTCTCGGCTTCATGCACGGTGGCTTGATGACGCAATTATTGGCGATTTGCCGCGCTACAGCAGAGACGAAAAGCTTGTACTCATGAAAGAATGGCATGATTCTCTTGCTGCCTTCAAAGAACGTGGGGATGGACTCAGCCAAGACATAGGTGGCGATACATATTATGCCTGGACGCACGCACTAGCAAAAGTAGCACTCACTCAGTTACCGGCTGAGCGTTCAGTCGCAACACGTGTAGGGGCAAGTGTATTTCATGGAGGAACGCAAATCATGCATACTCTCGTCCATAAAATTGCTCATCCACAAAGCGTGCAAAGTAATCATTCGGTTGCCGCCGGCTACGGCAATGCCGTCGGCGCTGCGCTTGTGCATGGCTTACAGCAGCCTCAAGCCCATGCAAGTGCCGTGCTGTAGATAAAGCATTGCTAACGGTTTATGGCAAAAAATGCTCACTAATAACCGTTCGAATGTGCGCACGGAACGCCGAACCAGCACGCAAAACATCGCTATCATGAACAGGCATGCTGAAAATCGAGTGCTCATCATTTGCAACAAGATTACTACTGTCTTCAGACCGAAGACAGCGCGTGGCAGCTACGTTATTAGTGCCGTAGATGTCTGGCGCAGCAATGTCATTATCTTGAAGCGTTGTGTTAACTACGCCCACCCGCACGTCTTGGAACCCTGCTGTTTCCAGAACTCGCCGAGTAACATACACTGCCTTGCCTGAATGCATGCACGCATCAACAAGCAAGATCGGCTTGTCCATCGAATCAACCAACGGTGAGTCAACGGCTTGCAGCTGCACTATTGTTTGTTGAGCGGTATCAGCTAATGAGCGAGCAAGATGTTCGGCCGAATCACTGCGTGCAATGTTCCTTCTAAAAAAGGCTGGGTTCATGAAGTAAAAGCCTGGTCGGTCTGTGTGCGGATACGCTTGCCTCCAGTATTCAGAAACTCCAACCCAGAGCGGGCGAGCGCTTTTGTCGACAAAAACAATATTCTCTACAGATTCTGCCTGTGCGTAATCGGCCATAGCCTTAACACCCTGGTATATGTACGCATCCCTGTCAAATGGAACGTCTCCCCTAGCCAATACAGCACCGAGATCAATTACACCCCTGAATGCGAGGCGGCTATATACTGACGCACTTTTGCGTTTACGCCCGACGATAAGTGAATAATCTTGGTCCGCTTGACTTGCTATAACTTCGGTCCTACGCATTACGACCAACATTTATACAGTATTGGGCAAATCCGGCGCCGTAATCAGCAGAATACTGAGCTGTGCGGCATAGATTAGCTACCATAACCCTAAGGCGTTTACTCAAGGTGACGTGTCGGTCAACTCTGGTGAATACACACACGTCGAGCGGCGCAGCCAAGAACGCTTCGCCACTGTTTGCAAGTGCTATTAATGTTACTGGCAGGCGGCCATCTTCTTGCCAAGCCGAGACAGTAATCCGGGTACCCTCTCCGTCAAACTGGGCACCGTAGTGCACTGCATGCTGCTCAACGAGCTCACTGTTCGGTAAGCTTCTTAGATAGTTCGTGCCACTTGTCCTAATCATCTAAATATATTGTGCACTATTCTTTGCATTTGCACAATTATATAACAATGTACGTCTAACGAAATGTCGTCAAGTTTTGTTCAAGCCCCTGAATGGCCCCAACGAGATCCGGAAGGGCATCCACGAATGCATCGACAGGATATTCTGAGAAGTCTTCCTTTGCGCGAAGACCGCTCTCGAGACTCGCTATAAAATGCAAACCTGCGCCTTTTGCAGCGGCTGCATCTCCTGTCGAGTCACCGACGTACAAACATTCGTCCGGCTTCCAGCCGTGCTCGGCCTCAATATGGGCAAAGGCCCGTGGGTCAGGCTTATGAAACAGCATGTTGTCGCGATGGTAAAACCCATCGAGTTTTCGTGCCAGGGGGTTGGTTGGGCTGAGAAAATGTTTAAGTTCTGACTCCTCGCGAGACGTGAGCACTAATACAGCTTTTTTGAGTGATGTCTTAATGGTATCAATGGTTTCGAGCGCCGCCGTGGTAACAGCATCTAGTTTGCCGTTGGCTACGTATTCGTCTAGAAGTGGCGCAAGCACCCGGCGGTATTCGGCGATGTCTACACCAGGCGAACGCAGAAGTGTTGCCTCAAATAGCGGTTGACCCCAGGTCTTGAGGTGGATTTCGCGGCTCATAGGACGTCTGCCCATACGCTGAAGAACAGCATTCTCAAGCGAAAAACATGCAGCCTCAGTCATAATCAGTGTGTCGTCAAGGTCAAGAATGACGGCTTTAATCACTGAATAATTCCTGCTTCCTGGGCCGCGGCGAGGGCTTTGTGAAGCATAGAGTGTTGAGGAGATGGAATATCGGACAAGCTGAACCAACCCAGCTGTGATATCTTGGTTGGCTCACCAATTTTGACCTTGTCAGCGTAAATCCTTGCGGAGTGCAGGAGGCAGATCCAGTGCGTTTTATCACCATTATGTTCGCGGTGAGCATCATAGGCGCCAAGAAAAGTGATGTCGTAGGGTCTTGTAAGTAACTCCTCGTCAACTTCACGTATTAGTGCGTCGTCAATGCTTTCGCCGAATTCTATAGCACCCCCGACGATATCCCACCTGCCGTTCTCGTCGCGAGCCTTCGGCCCGCGTTGCATCAGCAGAACTTTACCGTTTCCATCATGGATAATCGCAGCCGCAGAAATCCCAATATGGTCAACGCCACGCCGCAGGTCCGTTGTTTTGTCAGCAGTTTTCATCAGAACCTAGTATATCTTAAGCCTGGGCCCTACGCTACCGTTACAATGTCCCGCACTAGAGCATGATGCTCCCATGCACTAACCCGTCGGGCAGGAGAACGATGCACGCCTGTCCTTGCGTCAATTCTCACTGCTTCATCTGGCTCTGGCTGTATGCTGAGTGCATGGTGTGACTGAAGAGCGATTAATCCAGCAGTTACGAGTGATTTGAGAGCGCCGCCTGAGCCAACAGTCAAGAATCGCCCAGCCAGATGTTCTGTTGGCACCATGCTTGATGCAAGATATGTAAAACCAGCCTTATTGATGTCAATATGATACGCGCTACGGCCATTCATACCGCTATTGAACTTGCCAGTTTTTTCACGGAATAACATAGACCAAAATGCCTGTGGCATGAATCCATCGCCTGCCGCAACCACCGTATGTATCAATTCCGCATTATGCCCAAATTCTGTTCGAGCGTCGGCGTCGGCGAGCTGAAGAAATGGCATGAGATGCACTCGGTCTTGCGGCAGTGAGTGAATATCTTGGCTGCGCACCGCAAAGCTATCTTTTCCTCGTACGTGGTCCCATTCTACGCCAGATGGCCCCACATGATGGATGGGCAACGATTCGGTAATTTGTGGGCGGAGCATATAGGTGTGGTTACATCTTGATTTCGGCGTCGCAGCCGGCTGGGAGACTCAAGTTCATGAGACTGTCTACTGTCTTGGGGGTTGGGTCGAACACGTCGATTAGGCGCTTATGCGTACGCATCTCAAACTGTTCACGACCTTTTTTGAAAACATGAGGGCTTTTGACAACTGTGAACGTAGAGCGCTGTGTTGGTAGTGGGATTGGCCCGGCGATTGTTGCTCCAGTACGAATGGCGGTATCGATAATCTGCTTGGCCGCTTGATCAATGACTTTGTGGTCGTATGCTTTCAGTCGAATACGAATACGCTGTTTGGTTGGTTTTTCGGTCTTCTTGGCTTCTGCCATAGTTTATCTCCTTGTGATGTAACATCTTTGTAGCCTTATAGAGAAGGATTACAACGACTTTTAATCATCACGATTAATTTACTAGTACAGTTTACAACATTTTTTCCATTTATCAAACAATACTATGGGGAACAGATAGGCTACATCATCTCCTGTATGAGGTCTACCGCACGACTTACTCCGCCAAGCTCAATGAGCTCTTCGCCTAAACGAGTCGCATTTACTGTGTAGCTATCGTCCTCCAGTACTTCATTGATAGCAACTCTTATGCCATCCGCTGTGAGTTCAGTCTTCCAGTACCCGAATATTTCGACCCCTTCACCAAGGTCAGGCGCCAACTTGCGTGCAAGAGGACCGGTTGAATGGTTGAGCATAATTCCTGCACCCTGGTCTTGGATACCCCAGAACGTGGAACTACAATCGCTTTGATACGGACCAATACAAATAATTGGTTTGCCTAGCGTGAGAGAAAGCATAATCGTTCCGTTCCCCCCATGACAAAGCGTTACTGAGCTATCTGCAATAGCGTCTGGACCGGGTATAAATCCCGCAACTACAGCCGTGCCTTCTTGCTGTCGACGTGCTATTTCCGCACTTGCATAGCGTGCACTGTCTCCTACGACATAAAAGCCTTGCTCCGAGCTCTGTGTCATTACTTCTTGAATCATCGTCTCAAAGCCATACTGTGGCCGAGTCGGTTCACCGGTATAGCTAAAGACCCGCGCCCCAGCCAAGCGGGAATCAATAGGTACGAAGTTCTTGTCTGACTTCCATCTGGATAGCATACCCACATGAAACGTATTGCCTGACTCTTTGGCCAATGGGTCAAG
>CALMSM010000106.1 GCA_937872425.1 uncultured Candidatus Saccharibacteria bacterium | reverse complement strand
TGGCATTCTACTGAGCATCTATATTGTTATTGTATGTCTGATTCTCAAACGGTTCTGGTACTTCTTCGCAGGCTAATGGTTTTGTTTGATGAGGTCGAGTGTAAGCGCGGCAGTCCAGGAGAAGTTTGGTGCACCGATTCCTGAGCCATCCAGAGGGTTGAAATATTCATAGCAGCCCGCATGGGCGACCATTGTCACAGTATTTTTGCTCAATATGTCCGCTTCTGCATCAAACCCGTAGCGTCGTAACCCATCGATAATCATCCAGTTTGTATTTATCCAGGTTGGCCCTTGCCAGTAGCGATCGGCATCAAACCATGCGCTGTTGTGCGGTACGCTTGGCACTGGGAATGGGGTGCTAAATGAGCCGTCATCTTTGAGCATTTCAACCAAGTGCTTTGCTCGTTCTTGGCTGATTGCGCCGGAATAGAGTGGTGTAAGTGCGGCAATACTTGGTTCTTTGATGAGTCGATGAGAGATGAACTCACGTGAGTAATATTGAGACGAATACGGGTCCCATAACTGTTCGAGTGCTTGCTCAGTCTTGCTCATGTGTTCAGCTAAGTCGACAGGAATGTCTTCGCGGATAGCTTTGGCGATGCTTGCAAGCTGCTGGTTTGCACGCGCAAATATGGCGTTAAAGGTGACATCTTCTATGGCAAATAACGCGTGGTCCAGGATGCGTTTGATATCGTAGTTTTTGCGTCGGAGCCGACGCTGTGAGCTAAACAGGGCTAGCATATCGATGATATTGGCACGCTGCGAGCCAGGCACAAATCTCGTGTCACGTCTGAACAGTGACGGGAACCAACCCGCATGGAGCCATTCTATCGCACCAATCCAGGTTGCTTTTTGTTTGGTGTGTAACTCGCTAATCCAAGGTGGCGTATTATCAAGTCCGACCTCCCATGGATGAATCTGTAGCACCAATCCTTCATTGTGGGGGTCTCGCTCAGCATACAGCCAGCGATGATAGGCAAGTAGAGCTGGGTAGGTTTGTTTGTACCAGCTGCGTCGCTCAGGCAGCTTCATTTTTTGGCCAATCTGTACAATCGCCTCAGCCAGGAGCGGTGGCTGGGTGATGCCACTGGTGCGCATGCCGTCTGGTGAGTTAGGGTTTAGCCAGCTCCGCCAGATATTTGCGTCGCGAACATAGGCCGGGCTTCGCAGGATCATATGAGGCACCATACCGTTGTGCCACTGGGCTTCGAGAAGACTCAGAATCTCAGTCTTAGCTCGCTCTATATCTACATGTCGTAATCCAATAGCGGTAAAACAACTATCCCAGAGCCATTGATGTGGGTACAAACCGTCCGCTGGTGCCGTATAAACCCCACGATCATTCGTGCGCAACACATCGGTGCAAGTTTGGACAATATCAACCGGTTCCACCACAGGCTCTTCCATGCCCTCAGTATACCCTAAAATTATCGCACTAACGCTTGCAAACCAAGTCCCCATGGCTATACTTTTGATATGAGCTTTAGTACGCCAGGAGCAATTGATCTACATGTCCATCTTCGAGAGCCTGGAAATAACACTGCAGAAACGATAGAAAGCGGTACACGTGCTGCGTTATTGGGTGGATTTGTGATGGTGGCTGATATGCCAAACAATCCAGGCATGCCAGTACACTCATTGGAAAGACTCGTTAGCAAGCATACACTCTCAGAGAAGACGGCATGGATACCAACTGCGTTCTATGCAGGAGCACAGCCAGAGACTTATGAGGCAGGAAATCTTACCGCTATGGCTGACGATGCCATTGGCCTTAAGCTCTACGGTGACCCAACAACGGGGAACCAGAATACGTATGAAGCAGCTGAGTTTCGCGAGATAGTTCAAGAATGGCATGCAGCAACTCCCAGCAAGCCAATAATGTTTCATCCTGGCGTGGGTAATTTGCAGGATATGATAGGGCTTGTTGCTCAGGATAACGATCATCCGCTTCACGTTTGTCACGTTAGTAATGGTGAGCAGATTGCGTATGTCCAAGATGCCCAGCGTAAGGGTTTGATTGTCACTACAGGAGTCACTCCTCATCATCTTTTGAAGACATCTCATGATGTTTACACAGAAGGAAAATTTGCTGAAATGAAGCCGCCGTTGGCGAGGGCTGATGAAGCTGATGCACTGCTATGGATGCTTGACGAAGGTATCATTGATGTCGTAGAAACGGACTTTGCTCCCCACTCACTAGAAGCAAAGTTCGAAGCCGAACATGAAGGCAGCGATTGTTACGGGGTACCGGGTATAGAGAATGTCTTGCCATTACTTTTCTACCAAGTAAAAGCCGGTCGATTAAGTATGGATAGGCTTGTAGATGCGACGTTCACGCGGCCTTCTCGGATACTTGGTGTACGGCTGGATGAGACAACTGTGGTGCAATGGAGCGATGAGCTGTACCGTATTGGTGATGATGATGTTGCTGCTAAGTGCGGTTGGACACCGTATATGGGCATGCTTGCTATTGGACGAGTGGAGTACGCCAGAATTGGTGGACGAACGGTAGTGTCAAATGGCAATCCGCTGGAAAAACATCCAGAAGTTGTCGAGCAACGCGGACATTTGATTTTCTAAATAGGTGCTATCTACAAGAAATCGGTAATTGGTTCTGCCATGTCCCAAAGAGTTTCGAATATTGACCGCTGGGTGTCAGCAAAGTGCGGGCTTTCTATCTCGAATCCATTAATCTGCACGTTCTTCAGGTAAACGGTTGCGTACACATCGTCGTACATGAGGGTATCGCCCTTAATCTTAATGACGCTCTCATCAAGCACTCGGATATCTTCTAGCCGTGTCCTTGAAATAGCTGACCCAGGGTATGTAAACTGACGGATTGATTCTAGCGCATATGAGGTTGGGTTTATAAGTACCTTTTCTGTAATCTCACGGTTTCTTGACTCCTCCACAAATCGTTCGTAGAAGCGCATACCAACATAGCGACCACGCCCCCAGTCGCTGAAGACATACACAGTATTTTTTGCACCGAGTGTGTTCCAGTAAAGCTGCCTAGCGCCTGAGCGATCTTTATAGTATTTCACTGCACTATTGTCTTGAGCTTTATCCGGTGGACGGACGGCTATAGTCTGCTCTAGTGCAGACAGGTCAGCCTTTAGACGCTGAACGCGAAGCATCTCTTCGTCCAGCCCATGATGCATCGCACCGACAGAATAGGGACGAATCATCTTGTAGCTTTCGCCAATGACTTCCTCGGCAATACCTAGCTCAAACAGCCTTTTTAGACCTTCGTATACAGAGCTACGAGGTATCTCGGCATATTTAGTAATCTCCTGAATACGCAGCTCTTTATGCGCGACCAACAACAAGTATATTTTGGCTTGATTTTCACTCAATCCAAACTTGATAAGTTCTTTCTCTAAATCGGTCGTACTGGACATAATTTCTCCCTATGACGACGGAGTTCGTCGTCAAATTTACGGTTCTTTAACAATGACACATACTTTGCTCAAGTTCAACTTTAATGGGTAGGGGTGAGGGGTATAAAATATGGCAAATAAAGGATTTGAATTTGCGGGAGCACAGTTGGATTGGCCAATTGGCTCCGCTGCTGGCATGACAAATTACCCAACTATAGAAGGGGTGGCGGCCCGGTTTGATACACTTACGGCATCTGGTCTTAGTGTGGTTCCACTTGGCAGCTGGAAGTTGGGTGGAGAAAGTGGTGGTAATGGTTATGACAGGACAAGTACAGGCTGGGAGCACGTACGAGTGGACGAGTATCTGGATTTAGCCACCGGTGCTGGCAACAACGCCAAGGGCTTGCCTGGGCCTGGTACGGATAATGGCATGCCGCGTTTGCCTGACTTTTTAGACATGGCGCGGTCAAGAGGCGTGGAAGTAGGATTAAGTCTATCCCCACACACACCTGAGCCTCTGCAAGAGATGCCGGAGATTCTTGAGCTTGGCCGAAAAGCGCTGGCCGCAGGCGTGCTTTATGTTGAAGTAAACCTGAGTTGCCCTAACGTGCCTGGTCGCCCACCCTTTTACCAAGACACGGAAGGTGTTTCGGCGTTCTTTGACATGGTTGCTAGCGGTAAGGTCATGCTGAACCGCTATGGTAGTCCCGGGCTATACCCAAAATATGGACCACGAACAGAAGGGGATTACCGCAGCCAACCGACGCTTTGGAGTGTTGGTGGTCAAGTGACAAGCAATACCTTGGGGAACCAAGAGCCCAAAGACGCTGACGGTAACCCAGCTATCGAAGTCAATGGGGGCAAGGCGGGTATGAGTGGCCCTGCGCTTGCATGGTTAGGAGAAGAGCAGCTTCGTCGAGCCGTTAGGCATGAGTTCAGAGGTCAAGAAATTGTGAGTGTGCTTGGAGCTGCTACTGGCGCTGATGTTAAGCGCCGGCTTGATATGGGTGCTGCGTTAGTCCAACTGGGTTCTGTATTGTACTGGCCAGAACTAGTTGGGTGCGAGACGCCTGCGCAGGTGGTTGAACAAGTTAAAGCCCAGCTTGTTGAAGAGATGGCAGCTTAGCGGAAGTTGGTGAACGATGTTGGGAAGTCGAAGTCTTTGGACTTGATAAGCTGCATGACGGCCTGCAAATCGTCTTTGCTGCTACTAGTCACGCGCACTTCTTCGCCCTGAATCTGGGCCTTAACTTTGGGGTAGTCGGTACGAATAAGGTTAGTAATCTTTTTGGCTTTGTCTTGATCTAGCCCTTGGATGAATGGTACTAATTTGGTGGTTTTGAGGTTGCTGGTGATGGACTCTTTACTGACGTCCAATGTTTTTTGGGATAACCCACGCGTGCCAAGCTTTTTGCGTACGATGTCCAGGATAGCGTCAATCTGCCAATCACCACTGCCCGTCACCTTCAGACCGGCCTTGTCACCATCTATCCAGTCGAGCTCTGCTGGAGTGCCCTTGAAGTCGTAGCGGTTAGCGATTTCACGTTGAGCCTGATCGAACACGTTGTTCATTTCTGCCTTGTCGTAGTCAGATACAATATCGAATGAAAAGTTTGCCATATCTGTATTATACTTAATACCAATGAACTATACGAATTCTCAGATTCTGGATGCTGCTGGTGTGCTGAAGGCACGCCAGGCAGAGATGACCAACAAGTCAGATATTCTCAAGGCAATTGAGCTAAAGGCGTTATTTGACCAGATTAAGACGTTGGCGCCAGAGGAGCGCAAAGCATTCGGACAAGAGCTAAATAGTTTACGGCAGGAGCTCAAAGCAATTGCTGATGAGCAAGCAGACGAAGCGGGGCAGCTTGCGCCGATTGATATCACCGCTCCATTTGATATCAACGCCAAGCTTCCTAGCTTATTCTCAAGTGAGTTGGGTAGCCGTCATCCTATCAATACGGAGATTGAGCGCATCGTGGACATATTCTATCGTATGGGCTTCACAGCGGTGGATTCGCCAGAGCTTGATGACGACTACCATATGTTTGAATCACTCAACTTCCCAGAAGGCCACCCAGCCCGCGATGATTACGACACCTTTATGACGACACAAACAGACAGCAAAGGTAAACCATTTGTTTCTCCTGCGCACACGAGCACCATGGAACACCGTGTATTCAAAAATTACAAAGCAAACCTGGATAAAGGCGAACCAATCGCTGTGGTTATCCCCGGTCGTGTCTTCCGTAACGAAGATATTGACGTTACACATGAACACACCTTCTATCAACTAGAGGGCGTCTATGTGGGCAAAAAGATTCATGCCGGGCATTTGATTGCGACGCTCCAGACTTACTTGAGCGAATATTTCCAACAAGACCTCAAGGCCAAGATTCAACCATTCTATTTCCCGTTTACTGAGCCGAGCTTTGAATTTGCTGTGGAGCGCCCCGACATCTTGCGCAAAAACGATAGCGAGGAGCAAAAATGGCTCGAGCTAGGTGGCTGCGGGATGACACACCCTAATGTGTTGCGCGCAGCGGGCATTGACCCAGAGATTTACACTGGTTTTGCCTGGGGTTTTGGCATTGAACGCATGGTTATGATGAAAAACAGCATAGAAGACATCCGACATTTCGAATCGGGCAAACTAGAATTCCTGAGGCAGTTCTCATGAAAGTAAGCATAAATTGGGCACAGCATTTTAGTAACGTGGACTTGAAATCAATCCCAACGGACGAGTTATTAACTAAAATTGGTGAACAGTTAGGTGCAGTTGAGGACGTAACCGAGTGGGGGTCACGCTATGACAAAATTGTGGTCGCCAAGATTATGTCTGTTAGCAAACACCCAGATGCCGACAAACTAAACCTATGTCTTATAGATGATGGCGGCGTTACGGATGGTATCGAGAGAAACCCAGATGGGCTTGTGCAGGTTGTATGTGGTGCGCCCGTTGTAGAAGTAGGCATGGTGGTGGCATGGCTGACGCCCGGCGCAACCGTACCTGCGAGTGTTGGTACGGAGCCATTTGTGCTTGATACCCGAGAAATCCGTGGTATTCCGAGCCCTGGAATGCTTGGCACGCCAAGCGAGCTTGGCCTGAATGACGACCACTCGGGCTTGCTTAATATTGACCCCAAAGAAGTCGGCGAAGCCAATACCAAGCCAGGTACGCCGTTCAAGAATCTCTATGGTTTGGATGATGTTGTGATTGACTGTGAAAACAAGATGTTTACCCACCGTCCAGACTGTTTTGGTATTTTGGGTGTGGCGCGTGAACTGGCTGGCATTAGCGGGCACGCTTTTAAAAGCCCGGACTGGTATTTGAATACTCCAAAGTTTGAATCCATGCCAACTACACTCCCAGTCAAAATATTTAACGAAGCACCGGAGCTGGCGTCACGTATGATGGCTGTTGTCTTGGACGATGTCATCATCAAACCGAGTCCGATTTGGCTGCAGGCAGCATTGACGCGTGTGGGAATCAAATCGATCAACAACGTCGTCGATGTCACGAACTTCGTCATGCAGTTAACCGGGCAACCGATGCATGCTTTTGACTATCACAAAATCGTAGAGCGCAGCAGTGGCGACGCGGCTGTACTCGGCCCACGCATGGCAACCGACAAAGAACCATTAACCGTACTTGGCGGCAAAAAACTCACCCTCACCACCCAAGATATTGTCCTAGCAACCGACAAAGAGCCAGCCGACTTGGCCGGTGTGATTGGCGGCGGTGAAACAGAAGTTGATAGTAACACGACCGCCGTACTGCTAACCTGCGCAAGCTTTGATATGTATGCGATTCGCCGTGCAAGTATGCGCCACGGCGTGTTTACCGAAGCTGCCATGCGCTACACAAAGGGTCAAAGCCCGCTCCAGAATGACCGCGCTGTTGCCTATGCTATGGAGCAAATCCTTAAATATGCTGGCGGTCATCAAGATGGTGAGGTGATTGATCTCAAAAGTTATGGTGACCGAGTGCTTGGAAGCGAAGTCAGCATCCATGAGCCAGTCACCGTGCACCCAGATTTCATCAATGTCCGGCTAGGGCTGAGCCTATCTGCCGGGCAAATCACTCAACTGCTAACGAGTGTGGAATTTGAGGTCGGCACCGTTGGCCAAGAACTCGAAATCCACGCCCCATTCTGGCGAACTGATATTGAAATTGGTGAAGACATCGTGGAAGAAGTCGGTCGACTATATGGCTATGACAAACTACCACTAGAGCTCCCAGCGCGTAGCCTGTCCGCCACCGCCAAAAATCCCCTGTTTGAGATTCGATCTCGTGCACGAGATATATTATCTAAAGCAGGAGCAAACGAAACACTTAGCTATAGTTTTGTGCATGGCGATTTGCTCACAAGAGTTGGCCAAGACCCAGCCAAAGCATATAGCTTGGGCAATGCGTTGAGTCCAGACCTCCAATACTACCGCCTGAGCCTGACACCAAGTCTGCTAGACAAGGTACAGCCCAACATTAAAGCCGGCTATGATGCGTTTGCATTGTTTGAAATCGGCAAAACTCACTTGATTGGTGAGTTGACAGACGAAGGAGTACCGCAAGAGTTTGAGCGTGTTGCATGTGTGATAGCGGCCAAAGACACAATCCAGGGCTCTGCCTTCTATGGTGCCAAGCGCTACTTGACAGCGCTACTTGACGGCCTCGCTATTACCGCCGATGTCAAGTATCTGCCAATCGAAGCAGGTAATGACCAATCAAGCACGTACTATGCAGCTGGTCGCTCTGCGGCTGTAATACTCGACGGCATACCTATTGGCTATGTTGGAGAGTACAATCGGGGTGTTACAAGAAGCCTCAAGATACCTGTATATTGCGCTGGGTTTGAGCTAGATATAGCAGCGCTCCAAGTAGCCGCACAAGCCGCAGGTACCCGCTATTCCCCAATCTCTCGGTTCCCCAAAGTCGAGCAAGACTTGTCATTGCAAGTCACAACCGACCGCTCCTACGCTGATGTGCGTGACATCGTTTTTGGGACGCTCGCCACCACTAAACCAGAAAACACTCAGACACATGTCGAACCACTTGACATATACCAGGGGGAAGATACGGCGCACAAAAACATCACGTTCCGTATCCGTATCGTGTCGTTTGAGCGCACCCTTCAGTCCGAGGCTATAAATAAGCTACTTGACGATATTGCTGACAAAGCTCATCAAGAACTCGGCGCGAAGAGGCTGTAAGGTATGCCAACAAAGAAGTCATCACGGGGGCATCGTCAGTATGTCGAAAAGTTTGACGTGTGGCTCATAGAGTTCCTTCGGCGGTGGTATATTCAACTGGCCCGGGGGTCTCTATTCATTGTGTATTTTTGGTTTGGTTTCTTGAAGCTGGCTGGCCTCAGCCCTGCAAGCCCATTGGCTGAGGCACTGACTGCCCAGACCATTGGCATGCAATGGTATGACATATTGTTTGTAGCGCTTGCAGTGTTGGAGTGTATCATTGGCGTATTGTTCCTCATCCCACGCGCCACGCGCGCTGCAATATTTATCATGCTGCTTCACATGGTACTGGTGTGCTCGCCACTTGTACTGCTGCCATCGATGGTATGGCAGAGGCCATTTGTACCCACGCTTGAAGGACAATACATTATCAAAAATGTTGTCTTGGTCGCAGCTGCAATCAGTGTGGCAGCCAGCGTTGTACCGCTTACGGGCAAAATGAAACGCGGCTAACTTCGGCTAGCGGCGTGCTCGTGATAAGCTGGAGTCAATGAAACACGTTTGGAAAATCATCCGTACGACCCGCGAGCTGTGGCCACACTACGCAATCATCAGCTTTTTCACTGTTGGGTTGAGCCTGCTCACGTTATCACAACCACTCCTGAGCGGGTGGGTTGTCGATGAGCTACGCAAAGGCACAGATGCACGAGTTAACTATGTGGTAGGTATTGCCATTTTGATATTTGTCATGGATGTCGCATACACAATCTTTAGCAATATCAGCGGTTACTACGGTGACCAGATCGCAGTTCGACTGCAGAAACTGCTCAGTGAGCGCTACTATGCACATTTGCTCACATTGCCACAGCGTTATTTCGACACAGAATTGTCAGGTAAGATTATTAGCCGGCTCAACCGGTCCATAAGCCAAATCACAAACTTCATGCAGATGATGAGTAATGCCTTCTTGCAGTTCATTTTCGGCACAATCTTTGCGCTGATTGCGGTGGCTTGGTATAGCTGGCAAGTCGCACTTATGTTGTTTTTGCTGTACCCCATCTACATTTGGATGACGTTCCGCACCAGCAGTAGATGGCAAAAGTATCAAGCGACCAAAAACAAGCACACCGATATAGCAAGTGGGCGATTCGCCGAGGCTATAACACAGTTCAAGGTAGTCAAAAGCTTTGTGGCAGAGAAACGCGAGCAGAAATTCTTTGCCGGCCATATGGATAAAGTTGTCAAAACAAACATCCCGCAGTCGAAGTTTTGGCACACTCGTGATATTCAGCGGCGTCTTGTGCTGAACGTTATCTTCTTCATTGTTTACCTGTATATCTTTGTTCAGGCTGCGCACGGGGTGTTTAGCCCAGGGCAAGCAGTTGCGCTTATTTTGCTGGCGATGAATATCCGCATCCCAATCTTTACGATTAGCTTCTTGGTTGAGAGTACGCAAAGGGCGGTGTCTGACAGCAAAGACTATTTTGAGGTTATGGATGTGAAGCCGGAGATTTCCGATGTGCTAGGCGCCAAAGAGCTTCGCGTTCGCCGGGGTGCGATATCATTCCAGAAAATCTCGTTTAGCTACGACAATAAACAGCCTGTCCTTAAGGGCGTGGTACTTGATGTGCAGCCGGGCAGTAAGACGGCGCTTGTGGGTGAGAGCGGCGAAGGTAAGACTACGTTGACTAATTTGCTACTTCGTTTATACGAACCTGAGAAGGGAATAATCAGTATAGATGGTCAGGACATATCGAAGGTGACACAGCTCAGTCTGCGTCGCAATATTGGTGTGGTGTTTCAGGAGCCTGCGCTTTTTAGCGGTACCATTCGTGAAAATATCGGTTATGCACTCGCCAATGCAAGCACCAAGCAGGTAGAGGCAGCAGCGCGAGCGGCGAATGCGCATGATTTTATCACCAAGTTAGACGATGGTTACGATACTCAGATTGGTGAGCGTGGGCTCAAACTGTCTGGCGGGCAAAAACAACGCATTGCCATAGCTCGCGCCTTGCTTAAGGACGCACCAATTCTTGTATTGGACGAGGCAACTAGCAGCCTGGATAGTCGATCAGAGCACATGGTACAAGAAGCGTTGGAGCGACTCATGAATGGTCGCACGACTATTATCATTGCGCACAGATTGAGCACGATCCAGAATGTTGACCAGATCGTTACGTTGCGTGATGGCACGATTGATGAGGTTGGTACGCCGTCTCAACTGGCAAAATCTGGAGGTATCTATGCTCAGCTACTTGATTTACAGCGCGGCAAGAACACTGAGACCAAGAAGAAAAAACTCAGCAAATTCGATATTGCTTCGTAGACACTATTCGTTCTTGGTCGAGACCACGCTATACTTGAGGCCATGAGAAAAGCCGTGCGCGCAATCATTATTCGTAACGAACAGTTGCTAGTCATGCACCGCAATAAATTTGGTACAGAGTACGATACGCTTCCTGGTGGTAATGTAGAGATGGGTGAGACGCTTGAGCAAGCGCTGAGAAGGGAGCTGGCAGAGGAGACGCAGGTGATATTCAAAAACCCCCGCTTGGTTATTCTTGAGCATGCAGGTGACCCCTATGGCGACCAATATATATTCCTCTGTGAGTATGTGAGTGGTGAGCCGGCGCTGCACCCTGACGCCGAGGAAAACTTCATCAACAGGCTAGGCAAGAACCTTTATGAACCTGGCTGGGTTAATGTAGCTGAGCTATCAGACAAGCCATTTCTGTCGGAGAAACTGAAAACCCAAATCATTGATTGCGCGTATAGTGCGTGGCCAAACGTCCCTGTCGAGTTATAGCTCTACTGTTGTCAAAAAACCACTAGCAATGCGTGTACTGCGGGCGTATAGTTTACCTACATCTTTTACATAAAAAGAGACAAGTTCCAGAGGAGGGTATTTTGGCTAAAACGAAACCGCATGAGCGGGTATTTGCAATGACGTTGGCGTTATTATTTTTGGGCACTACGCTGGCAACGGGCGTGGCGGTTGTGTGGACAATTCACAAAGACAACCAAACAAAGAATGCTACGACTGACACTTCGACCCAGGACGCACTGGACAAACTAAATGATAAGGGGACAAAATTGGAAGGAACAAAACTAACTGGCTTTACACCGGTTGATTCGGTGCCAGAGCTACAAAAAATTGACACAAAAGAAGGCGCAGGCGATGCAGTGCCGGCTGGCGCGACAATCACCGCACACTACACAGGAGCAGTGGCGGCTACTGGTGTTATATTTCAGAGTTCTCATGACAGTGGTGATGCTGTCCAATTCGGTCTTGACCAAGTTATCAA
>CALMSM010000105.1 GCA_937872425.1 uncultured Candidatus Saccharibacteria bacterium | reverse complement strand
ACCGGTCTGCTTTTCGTATTCATCAACCATCCAGTCAATGATTGTAGAGTTCGTGTTCACATCAGGTGCCGGTACATCCTTATCTGGGCCAATGTGCGGGTGAAGATGCTGCACGAATGCGCGGGACAGCTCCTCCAGTTCTGAGTCAGACAATGTGCGCGGGTCAACAGACACACCTCCCTTGCCACCTCCTAGTGGCAACCCGACTGCTGCCGTCTTGAGAGACATGAGCGTCGCTAGTGCTCGGACTTCGTCCAAGTCTACCTCAGGGTGGAACCGTAAGCCTCCTTTATATGGGCCAAGCTTGTTATTATGCTGCACCCGATATGCTTTATGTGTACTGCCATTGCTCAGCGTGATGTCGAACACGTGTTCATGATCAATGCTGAGCACATAGTCAATCTCTTCGCGCTCCAACCCCATCTGTTCACCCACCCGTTCAATAAGTTGTCGTGCAGTTTCGAGCATAGATTCTCCTTATACATTTGATTCTACACCTGTCTGTCAAAATATACAGAGCTACCGAGCAGTAAGTCGCATATAGTGCTGGCGAGTCTGAGGTGACAAATGTTCAATCGCATAGCGGAGTGTTGTTCGTGGCATTTCGGACGCGTGTTCGTCCAAGAATGATAAAAGCAACTGCTGGTCCACACGCTTGCCCATCTCGCGCAGCATCCAACCAACAGCCTTGTGCATGAGGTCTTCTTGATCGTGAAGCAGCACATCGGCTAGTTTCATCGTGACGTCTGGCTCGCCCTTGGTCAAAAAGTAAAACGTCGCGATAATAGCAATCCGTCGCTCCCACAGTACTGGCGAAGCTGCCAACGCATCCAGTACAGGCAATAGTTCAGGATGAGCATACAGATAACCTCCCACAATATCTCTTGCAGACGTGTCGACAAGGTCCCAGTTGTTTATACGATCTGTGTGCGCAAGATAGAACTCATATATTTCTTTCTGTCCTGATGCATCTGCCTTCTTGAAACGTATAACCAGTATAATGAGCGCCGTCAGACGCTCCTCATGCCATTCACTCAGCAACAGTTGCTCAACATCTTGGATTGGGAGGTCCCTAAACTTCTTGGCAACAATCCGCTGGTCAGGCACCGTGAGACCCAAGAACTTGTCCCCTTCACCATACTGGCCCGGACCCGTTTTGAAAAACCTTGGGAAAAAAGCCGCCTTATCTGGGTTTACATATTGGCGAAGCTCAGCTCGCAGCTCACTAAGCATCGAGTAAGACGTCCCCAGTCTCAAGTTTCACAAACTCCCCATGGGCATCTTCGATAGCCTGCTTGATGTACAGGTAGTTAACCATCTCCCCAAATTCACTCAGTGTAGCGTTGTGTGTGGGGAATGCCCGCACAGGCTTCACGGCTTTGACGAACTCGACTATTTCACTGACCTTGCACCATGGCGCAGCCGCAGGAAACGCCAAAACCTCTACTGGGCGCTCGGGCAGTGTAAACGAATCACCCGGGTAGTACAGATAATTATTCACCATTACGCCCCTGTTCTGGCACGGCACCTGCGCATAAATCACTGCGTGATTATGGCCAAAGAATTCTAATTGAAATGCGCCAACACCTATCATATCGTTCTCGATAGGAACTTTTTTTGCTTCAAGTTCAGCCAGTTCTGCCAACACCTCATCAGAACCGTACACAGTTAGCTCTGGGTTAGCGCTGACAATCTTCTTGAGATTGTCCATGTGCAAATGGTCCGAGTGAACATGTGTCACAACCACTGCAACCACATTTGCTATAGTCGGAAGCGTTGCTAACACTCCAGGGTCAATGACCAGTGTTTCTCCTGCTTCCTCGACAACCAAACATGCGTGTTCGTACTTCGTAATTTTCATCTGAAGCCCTCCTTTATTACATTCGCTCAGGTGCAACAATACCCAGAATACCTAGGCCATCTTTGAGTGTATCGGCATAAAGCCTCACCAGCTCCAGCCGCAATGCCTCGCGCTCATCATCAATCACACGATTGTGTTCATAAAACCGGTTAAATGTTTGCGCCAGCTCGTATAAATACGTACAGATGGCATGCGGCATCAGCTCATACAGTGCCTTATCTACCACTTCTGGGTACTCACTAATTTTTCGAAGCAAACTCCGCTCGCCATCCTGTAGGTCGTTGATGCTTTTTCTCTCAGTGGGTGATTTTTTGGCAAGCACCGACCGCGCCCGCGCATGTGCATACTGCAAATACGGGCCGCTATTGCCCTGTAGGCTCACGGATTCCTCTGGCTCATAGATAATGTCCCCGCCTATGCGCTGTTTGAGAAATGCGTATTTTACGGCACCCAGGCTTGTTGTCTCGTCATGGTTTTCGTTCATCGTCTTGCCCGCTGTCTCGGCAGCTTCCAGCACGTCAACAGCACGGAGAAAGTTACCTTTTCGGCTGCTCATCTTGACGCCGCCAGAAAGCTTAACTTGGCCATGGGTCAGATGTGTCGCTGTATTAACCGTCTCTGGCGCGAATTGCTCCAGACTCTTCATCACAACCTTCATGTACTCCACAATGTCGTTGCCGGTGATAATAACACTCTTGTCAAAGTGATAATCCTGCCACTTTTTGATAGCCAGGCCGACATCTTTGGCTTCGTAGGTTGGGAGCCCGTTACTGTTGATGAACACCCTTGTGTGCAGGCCATATTTTTCGCCATCGAACACAATAGCTCCATCAGACACTTCGTAGACATCGCCAATATGTGCGCGTACCGTCTCTAGCCCTAACGGAGCTGTTTCACTCTCGGGGTAATACTTTTCGAACTTCGTACCAATGCGCGCGTAGAATTCGTTGAAGTAATCATAGCTCCATGTCCTGCATGTCCAATAAAGTTGTGCGAGTGCCGACTCATGGTCATTATCGGTGTGAAGCTGGTAAACCTTTTTGTTTAGTTCAATAATTTCTGCCTTGGCACGTTCATCATCTTCATACGCATTTGTGCCTTCTACATAGCGTTCCGCCATCCAGTTGGCTCGTTGGTCAGTGGCAACATCTTTTAGTTGCTCCGGGTGTTCTCCGTCAAGCTTCTGCACAATCCCCCACAACGTTTTGCCCACATGCAGTCCGACATCACCACCAAAGTTCACTCGATGCACCGTAGCTCCGGCTTTCTCGAGTAAATTTGCAATTGCATCACCGACGATGGAAGTATACAGATGACCAGCATGGAGTACTTTGAATGGATTCGGGTCGGAATACTCTGCAACCGCTGTTTTGCCAAGCAGTGATTGTGTGGGACCAGTCTCAACCAGACTCATGAGCGTGGCATCGGTCAAAGTGAGGTTGATAAAACCTGGGCCAGCAATATCTACGCGGGCAATGCTATCCTGGTCGGTCAGCTTAGCCACAATCTGCTCAGCAACTTCTCGTGGGTTTTTGCTCACTTTTTTGCTCAGTTGCAACGCAACGTTGGTAGCATAATCACCAAATTGTTCGTCAGTGCGTGTGAGTGAAACTTCAACACGCTCGTCGAATAATTCAGCGCACACATCGACTATTGCCTGTTCAATATCTTGTATCATTACTTCTATTTTACCTTATCTCGTCAGTATTTAGGGTGTTCATGAACGCACCAGGTAGTGAAGCATCATTATGACCCGGCAAAATCAACGCAGGCTTAAGCCTCTGTAGCCGCTGGACGCTGGCCGCATAGGCTACCGTATCCGAATCATTCAGCCCAAGATATATCGGCCCGTCATACACTGTATCTCCCGTAAACAGCCAACCCCTGCTTGGTTCATGCAGACAAACCGAATCGGCAGTATGCCCTGGCGTGTACAGCAGCTGGAGGGTCACACCCCCGAGTGGGAGCGTAGTCTCATCTGAAATTAACGTCAGGTTGCGTGCTGGCATGATGGCTCCAGTGTGTGTGGCATACGCATCACCGCTCAGCATAGCAATGGATGACACAGATACTCCGCGGTTGTGGAGTAGCTGTGTCGCAGGACTAGACCACGCAATGACACGGGAATCTAAGAAGTCATGTACCCCACCGGAATGATCATGGTGCCAATGAGACAGTACAACGGTTAATGGCAGCTGTGTGATTGTTCGAACCAGGTCGTGCATGTTATCTACCCCCACCCCCGTATCAAACAAGACAGCGGCACTATCACCCACTACCAGAAATGCATTGGACCGCTCACTTGTTAATATGTCTGCGAGACAGTACAAGTTTGGAGCAATTTGGCTAATGGCCGTGTTTACCGTGACCATAGCTCACCCCAGACATTTGACTCTTGGTACGTTATTCCTTTGTGTCTCGTGGCATAGAAAAACCCAGTTTCACCACACCAGTACTTATACAGTGGACCAGCTCGGTCAATCATTACCCAATCCTGGCCAGTGTTTGCTTCTGCGGCTTGTTTGAACTCGCTAAACTCATGGTAATCAATATTCACCCTCATGGCGTCATGATCAACCGCCAGTTGGGTCATCCCCATTCTTGTAAGCGCTCTCAGCCACTTATCGACTGGCAACCCGTCTGTCCGCAATGATTTTACATACTCCTCAAACTCAAGTTCTGGATTGGCAAGTGTTGCCGCAGCAAAATCTGAAGGCCTGAACGAACCAATTACATGCTCAAGGCTTGGGTCAGATTTAGATGACGTCACCAATTGGTCAACAAGCGCTGCGGGCAAATGCAGCCCCTGCTTGTCCGGGCTCACGTTCATAGACATGAGTACAACACTGTTGCCATCTGGGATATATGTCCGTGAGTAGTCTGTTGGCTCCCCAGCAACTTCATCCCATGATGGCAAGTCTTCAACGTCACCCGACCAGTTAATTTTGTTGGTAGACAGCGAAGCCCACACGTCGCCTTCTGCGCCCACAATCGCAAGCTGGCCCATAGGATTCACCTCGGCCCTACCTGCCAACGACTCATAGGAAGCCGCGAGCCATGGCGCCCAAGTTTGCTTTTCTATCTCATAGATTTGGGCAATCCCGCCATCACCCAGTTGTTGCCACGTTGCCACATCACATGTGTACCCTTGTATCTCAATACTCATAAAATCTCCTAAATAAAACAGCCCCATCTGCTAGGGGCTGGTGTAGGACTTTTATAAATATGAAACTACAAGCACCGCCCCTTATGGACGGCTACGACGGATTGCACTGTGGTTTGTGTACGTTTTCATACAAAAGCTATTATAATTATCTAGCGCTTTTTTGTCAAATTATGCTGTTGTGGAGCACTGAGCGCCTGGACCAACGTCCAGACCACGTAGTACATGCTACCTATCAGCAAAAAAAATGTCGCGGTTGTGGTGACTGACTGCGGATGGTCGAGCGGATTTATGACGCGTTCACTAACATCGAACAACAGCCCTGCTGGGTTCACAATCACATCCCAGGTGTTCCAACGCAAGCTTCTCCCAAGGTATATTGCAAAACTCACAAGCCCAATCACGCTAGCCATCACCATTGCTGCTAACGAAGCATTGCGTCGTTTTGCAAGCTGCGCATGCACTAACAACATACTCAACATGCCGGCGACCAAACCATTCCAAATAAACGACATCACAAATACCACGTCATACAACACACCAATATCTCCTGTACTCTGGAGATGAATCAAATCCGTCATGATATAAAAGCTATTTGGCAAAAACCCCAGCCACAACAGCGACCACAGCACTGGCAGCGGCTCTGCCCACGATCGTGTACGCAGTGATTTGATGAGTAACCATGCAAACAACACGGGTAGCCACGCCAAGAACAGGTTCCAAAACAAAAACCAGTAGTCAAAATTTTGTGCACCCACGATTCGAAGGCCAAACAGTATGACACTCACTGCGTTAGACACCAGCAACGCTTGAACGACTCCATGCACCTTCCTGTTGTTCGTCATGTAATAAGTATATATGACACCGTACGATTAGCGTAGCTTGGCAAAAGTATTGACATATAGAAATGTTTCGATATAATTAGAGGAGTCATGACAGACAACCAGAAGATTAAAGTTCTCAAAGCGCTCAGTGACCCAGTCAGACTGGACATTGTTCGCAAACTTGCGAGAGAGACCTGTGATCAAAGCTTCGAGTGCCTCTCTGGCGACAGTGCCCTGTCGCAGCCGAGCATGAGCCATCACTTTAGCAAGCTTGCCGAGGCTGGCATTTTGCTTGAACGCAAAGACGGCCGCAGCAAGTTCTGCCAACTCGACCGCGATCTTCTGAAATCTGTCGGCATTGATATCGACGCCCTCACAACATAATCATAGGAGTTTTATTAATCATGAAAATAACTATCATCTCCGGCAGTGGCCGTACAAATTCACAAAGCCGCAAAGTGGCCGACTGGCTCGCAGCAGCGTTGACCGCTCGAGACGTTACAGCAGACGTTATTGACCTCGCAGACGAAAAGGGTCTTCCCCTCCTCCACGAAGAAGTCTGGGGCGATGTTATGGGCAAACCAGCCCAAGATATCCAGGCCAAACTCATTGACGCAGATGGCTATATTGTCGTCACGCCAGAGTGGGCCGGCATGGCTTCGCCTGCACTCAAGAATTTCTTCCTATACGTTGGCAAAGCTATGGCTGACAAACCAGCACTTCTTGTCGGTGTATCGTCCACCTTGGGCGGTCAGTACCCAACAGCCGAGCTGCGCACCACGTCGCACAAAAACACTCGTATCGTCTACATCCCCGAGCAATTAATCGTACGCCACGCCGAACAAATGATGAATGCGCCAGAACCGGCAGCAGACAACAAGGATGATAAATTCATACAGGACCGCGCTCACTACGACCTTGGTGTCCTACTTGCATACGCAGAAG
>CALMSM010000104.1 GCA_937872425.1 uncultured Candidatus Saccharibacteria bacterium | reverse complement strand
TTGCTGCTGCATTTGGCGGTTTTGGTCCTGGCTCACCAGAATATGACACCGACAGCCCGCGGGTAGAAATTGTCATACCTAGCGTCAGTGATAGTATCGCATGGTTTGATGAAGCGGAGGTGCCTGAAGATGACACAACAAGAATGTTTGGGGGGTTGCGTGACTACGTCAGCAGCGCCAAGGAAACATTCCAAGCACCAATACACGTTGCAGAGCACCCCGGGGTCAAAGGACTGGCAATCGAATTTATCAAAACCAGGCACAATGCTGCCATCCGTGGGACTATTCAGAGCAATAACGATATTATCTACGCAACAAAAAACCAAGCACCAGAAGAGACAAGAAAAGAGCACGAAATTGACGTAATGAAGCCGGCTACTGCACTCATGCGCAAAACATTGGAATCACGCCTAAAGGGCATATACGGAGACGCACTTCGCACAGATGATAAAACTATAGGAATTACTCTCGAAGATGGCACGATTATCAATATTGATACAGCTGCACCCTTCAGTAACTTTACCGTATCTATCAACACACAAGTTGAAACTTCAGGCGCAATTAAACGCTTTGGCGGCACAAAGCCAACCCCCAAACAGCTCAAACGGGAACTTTTCGCGATAAAAGAACACTTTCCTGTCATAGCCGATGCCTATGCCGAGTTCTTTCGCGCGCAACTGCCCAAGACAACCCTCCGTGTCGAATACACCCCAGAGGGTCAAGAAACGCTAGCAGACCCAACGGACCCACAACGCCTCAAACGTCTTCGCCAAGATTTAGTTGTCCAGACCGATGATTCCGACTTCCGCTACATTGGAGGAATCAAGAAACCGCTTGACGACATCCAAGATATTGCGCTAGCTCTAGAAAACCCTGATGAATATGGATATTGGGGAACGGCGCCACCAAGTGGGCTACTGCTCGTCGGTCCACCTGGGGTAGGCAAGACAGAAATCGCAAAAGCCTATGCGCACAAGACTGATTCAGTACTACTCAAAGTCACTGCGTCCGTAGTCAAAAACGCCTTCCATGGTGAGACCGAACGCAATATTCGCGGCGTATTTGCCGTGGCAGATGAACTAATCGATGAAGGCGAAAACGTCGTTATACTGTTTGACGAAATTGAAGCACTCGCCCCCACGAGAGGAACGAACGGGTCATCCGGCCTAAGTGATAGCATCGTTGCCGAGCTACTGCAAGCCATGAACACAAGACGACGTAACTGTATATTGATAGCTGCTAGCAATCGCCCAGATATGGCCGACCCAGCTCTTTTACGGCCAGGGCGATTCGACCGTACAGTTGCCATAGACATGCCCGACAAAGATGCTCGCGAAGATATAATCGGCAAACTTATGCTACGCTTTACGGACAAAGCCCAGGGCAACCAACTGTTTGATGAAGCTATCGATGCTCGTGCTATCGCGGGTGTTGCACATGGCATAGCAGGAAGTGGTATATTCGCAGCAATAGAGCGAGTTCTTGGACAAAAAGCCAACCACAGCATTCGAACCAAACAGCGTGCCAACCCAGTAACTACAGGTGAGCTCATCGAAGCCATTAATGCTGTCGTGTCAGAAGAAGAACCAAAACAGCAAAACTACCTCTAGAGAGTATTGCTTTATTAATAGTTTTCGTTTATAATTAGTATTCATGATAGACCGAAACAACGTAGAGCAGGTAAATCCATTTGATGCCGACGACGCTCGCGTCGCAGCACGGCTTGGGCTTACGCTGCCGGAGCTCTGGGCAACAGATCGCTACGACGAACGACTAGCCATAGAGGGTCTGAGCCTACAGGTCAATCCCGACGAACTCATCAAGGGATATGATAGACTCGAAATTCAACTTCAACGTGGTGGATTTGGCATTTTATTTGATTCACTGAGACATGACGAAGGCGCTGAAACACAACGTAAATACCACATTCCTAAACACTTTGAGCGTGACATGAGCAACGTGCCGTTCTTCACGCTACTTGCTGACCCAACCCCAACAACCCAGGAAGAGTCCGCAGAGTTGGCTGACTTTGGCCTGCTACTCGGCTCGCGAGTCATGGCCGACTTGGCTGAATACAAAACAGCTGAAGAAATAGAAGAAGAACGAGACAAGCAAGCAGAACACTTGAAAGTAGGCGGCCTCGTAGCCCACGTCGTAACAAGCGCCGGCAACCTCGGTGCGATGGCAGCAGGCATATACCAGGCAGTGCCTTATCTTGGGAGTGGTGCGGGTACCGTGGTGGTTCTCGGCGGCGTTGGCGCTCGTATTGTAACGGCGATTAAAAGTCGACACATCAAAGAGCAAGAGCTCTGTGAGTTTGATGAAGACGAAGTAGAAGGGTCGGTTGGCGCGGTGGCAAAAACCGTGAAAATCGTATCATTCGAACCAAACCTTGGTGGCAGTAGCGAAGTCACGCGCAGCAAAATGAAGTCGATTATGGCTGAGCTTGATCAGATTGACCGCGACGCCGGCCTGTAGTCCACACTCATCGAATTTAACGCGTAGTAAATGGTGCGTTCGCAATAACAATCCATCCACCAACATCCGTCCAAAGCAGAACAGCCAAACTACTGCTCACTACACGAGAACGTATGCATTGAGCAGTATGTGCTATGGCAGACGCAGCTGACTGCTGGTCCGTGTTTAAGCTCAGCGCAAGTGACGTGTGAAAGACCATGTTCTTACCTTCAAATTCGTCAGGAACCGCACCGAAGTCAGCACAGAGCCCAAGGACTTTATCATGAAGAATTTTAAGCTCGTCTGTTTGCTCTACCGCCATAAACACAGACCCACCAGGGAACGTATCAATTCCGCAGTAGCTGATAGCCGGAGATTGTATATTCGACGCAAGGTGCCGTAATTGCCGACAGAATTCGTTGAGTATCTGTAGTGAGTCCACCTCAAAGGGGCGCTTAACGGTGATATTCGGAGGTTGGCTCAGCCCTTGTTCGTTGGCTGTTTGACTGGCAATTTTTAATTCAAGAAGGCGGATGGAATCACTAATATCAGCGGGCAACATACACGCAACGCCAACCTTATACACGCCATCACCCATGAGCTTGTGCCGCAATGTTTTGAGCAGTTTTTTGCACATACTCAAGCATCTCTGCTAGATGTTTGCTCTGAGTAAGTGGGTTGCCGCTCATAAATCGCAGAGGATAAATCATAGTATCCTTGCTAAATACTCCAGACGAGTCAGGGACGCTAAATTGGTGAAGATGGTATATACCCTCGGTCAGTATTGCGTCGTGAAGCTTCCGGCTAAACGCATTCAGCCCTTCTACGTCACCAGTGTCCAAACCTCCCGTGTACATAAATGCCACGGCATTAATATCAACCTTATTCAACAACACAAAATCAGGATGTTTTTCTACCTTGTCGGCCAATTCAAGCGCCAGCTGGTGACGAGCATCGATAAGCTCACCAAATCCTTTACGTCCAAGGTTCTTCATAACAAACCAGAGTTTGAGTGACATCCAGGGACGGCTCCCCAAGAATGGAGTAACCTGGCCAAACGCAAATTTCTCCTGCATGATAAGGTCTGACAAGCTACTCACAGACTGGAGCTTGTGTGGGTCTTTCACCAGGAGCGCGCTAATCGTGTATGGGCTGTTCATAACCTTGTGTGGGTCAGTGGTAATGCTATCAAACCGTTCAATACCTCGAATCTTGTGCCTCAACTTCTCACTAAACCCAAGCGAGAAACCGTGGCAGGCGTCTGCATGCATCCAAATCGACGGGTCTGTCTGCTCGACAATGTCAGCAATCTTGTCAAAATAGTCCACA
>CALMSM010000103.1 GCA_937872425.1 uncultured Candidatus Saccharibacteria bacterium | reverse complement strand
TCGTTGTCGCAAACTCGAATTCATACCAGACCCGGGCAGACGTCAAGTCTTCCCGGGTTTCGGCTTTCTGGGGTATTTTGGTTGTGCAGGGAAGGAACCGGTAGTCAGACATGTTAGCGCCACAAGACGGTTACTATTATGAAGGCAAAATCCACATGCCGGGCTTTTCCGAGCGTCACGGTCTGGGGGCGGTCGTACTGGCAGAAAAAGTGGCAACGGTCGTTCGGTTGGATGCCGAGCGTTTGGAGCTAACGCTTGAGGGCGGCCATCGGCACGTTGTTTTGGCCAAGTGGACGCTCTACAAAGGCAATAAAAAGGTCAGCGATTGGCAGACGTAACCGAGCGCATGAGCATTGCGGAGTACAAGGAATACTTGGACTCGCTGAAAAAGCCGGGCCATCGGGGACGTGAGCACAAGTTTGGGGCGGTTCGGACGAGCGTGGATGGCCGGTCGTTTCCCTCGAAACTTGAGGCGTCGGTTTTTTCGATACTCCAAATCATGGAGCGCGACTGCCACATCTCGCATCTAAAACAGTACGACACGGTGTTTCTCACAGAGGCCAAAATCTCCTGGAAGCTGGATTTTTGCTGCTTTGCCCCCATGAAGGGCGGTCCCGAGAAGGAATGGCACGAGGCCAAGGGCGTTGAAAACTCTGACTATTTAATCAAACTCAAGTTGTGGCGCTATTACGGTCCCGGCAAGCTACACGTCTGGAAGGGGAGTCACGAGAAGCCCTATATCCACGAAACGGTAATTCCCCGAGGTTGGCATGACTGACGAGCAGATACTAAGGGCCCTGGAAAGTGCGTCACGGCAGCTTATGAGCGTTTCTTTGCAGATAAACGAGCTACGACAAGCCTTGGAGCAGAGGCGGGCGTCTATAGACGTTTTAGAGCGAATCCCGGTTATCCCGTTTGTCGGCGGCGAACCGGAGGGGTGCCCTGCTAGAGATTTCGAGGAGGAATGACCGGCCCTCCAGCTTGTTTTGAAAGAGCCGCGTTGTAGATGGCGAGTTGAGCAGGAAGGGCTGTTTGTCGGCCCAGCGGATGCCGTCCCCTAGGCCCAAGCATCCATCCGAGTGACTACGGAACCCCATTGAGCGGTCGCCAAAGAAAGAGGCGCCGTGGATTCTAATGCCGTCGCGCCCCGGGACATTGCGTAAAAGATACGTGTATTTTTGGAAGCGGGGCGAAAAGCACCACACCGCCTCATACGACCCGGTCGGGATGCACGACACGTTGTCGCGATTATCGCGCCACGGGAGCTCTCCCGTCACAAACGTCGTGCCGAAGTAGTCTATCTCCCCAAACGTGCCGAGGTCGGATGTTTCCAGGCGGACCAGGAGAATGTTTTCCATGGCGGCTTTCAGGGAGTGTGAATCTCAGTGCCCGTCGTGGGGCTTGCAGACTTGGCTGAGCGTGAAGCAAATGGCCATGTCCCGGCCGTCTTTGCCTTTGAAGTGTCCTCGGCTGTGGTACCGCTTGCCCGCTTTGTTGACCTTCGGGCAGTAGGTTCCAATAAAAACTTCTTCATCCGACTCAACCGGCTCGCAACAGCTTTTCTCACACTCACATTCATGCTTTTCCTCAACCTTGGGCGCCTCATTCGCGTTGGCCTGCGTGTCGCATCCGATGACAGCGATGGTAACGACGGCGAGCGCAATCCCAAGTGCGATCACCAAAACCGTGGTGTGTAACGTTTCCTGAATGGCTTTCATTTATCCCCCAATTCAATGAGCCCGCGCTGGTCCGCGTAAACGCGAACGGTGACTTTCGCTGAGACGGTAGCGCAGCTATTTTTCGTCTCAACGGTGAAAACGGTAGATTTAATAGGGCTCACAATCGGCATGGGCGATGCGGGATTGTCGATGATTTTGACCTCGGTGCCATCGGCCTTGTAGTCGACGACGGGGGACCACTTATAGCTTTGCCCGACTACCGGCTGCGTTCCGATGCGCACCGATTGAGAGGTTCCGGGAATTTGAAGAATGGTTTTGTCTGGTCCGCCATCGGCTACAGGCGGTGGGCACGGTGAGCCAAAAACCGCGACTTTGTTTTCGACAAGCAGGGCCCCTTTGATGTCGATGCCGTTTGGCGCGACTCGATACGCGCCCTGTCCTGGCGCCAAATCCGTTCCCCCGCCCCAGTTCGTTCCCCAAGAGTTTTGATAAAAGATATTGAAATTGTGTTTGATACGGAGACTGAAACTAATGTTGTAAAAGAGGTTGAAAGATGGAAATTAAACGTTATCGAATCCAATCTCTGTGTGCAATGCAACTCTGCTCCCGCCACGCACGCCTGTGGGCGCTGTTTAGGTGCCAAGTACTGTGGCAAAGATTGTCAAAAAAAACATTGGCAAAGCGGAAAACACAAGTGTTGATATTAATAAAAAATTTGACCATTTTCATTCATTCTACACTGTTTCTTTTCCAATAAAAGACGAATAATCGAGTCAATGTCATTAATAAAATTATTGAAGTTGAATAATTG
>CALMSM010000102.1 GCA_937872425.1 uncultured Candidatus Saccharibacteria bacterium | reverse complement strand
ATGGCACGGCTTATCCAGCGGGCAAAAGCACATGAGGTTTTTCCCTCGTAGCGGCTTCAATTTGTCAGGCGCTATCATTAGCCATGCGTCCAAATAGTATCGGTAATCCGCCAAAACCTCTTCAACTGTTTCCGGCACAGAATACGGCACGCTTGTACTGAATCGCCACGCCTCGCAGCCCACGGTGAATGGATTGCCCCACGGCCCTGGCCTGGTAACACTAATTGTGTTGGCTGGCGCTCTCCAACCCTTGATTCTTTTTCGCTGAACTCGTACTGGCTTTCTCATTCCTCATCTCCCTCGCATCCTCGACACCCTTCCCGAACCACGCCATCAGCGCGTCGTCAGGCGTGGACAAAATGCGGGCTACATCGGTCATTGTGATAGTTGGTAGCGATTTGGACGATTCCTCATGCTGTGGCGTGGCTAGCTTTTGCTTTGCCATATTATTTCATCCAACCCGTAAACTTTTCCCGCTTCCACGGCTCTTTCATCCAACCGGTATCGGGTTCAGGTAGTGATAGCGCTTACGCCACGGTGAGCCATTTTTCAAAATCACACGTGACTGTTTTGCCTGATTTACTTGTCCACTGAACCCCGCCTTTTTCCTCAGCCGCCAGCAACAGCGCCAGCGTAGAGCGCACATCCTGAACGCAGTAATCAATCACCGCCTGTCGTTCGCCTTTCGCCCACAGTTCAGGCGCCTTGGCACCATCCATACCTTTCACTTTGCGGGGCGTACCCATGCCAGCGCAGAGGGCGTCTAGGCCAGGCGCATAGCCCAGTTGACAAAATAGATGAAAAAACATATCAATGTGATTATGTGCGAGCGCCTTGCACAGTGCAGACTCATCAGATTCAAGTGCAAGCAAACGCAAATCAAATCCCAGCGAGTTGAAACCAACGAGCGTATACCCGTAATTAATCAAATCTACCAGCGCGCCAACAACAGCACGTAGGCCAGCTACACCAAGTTCGGGATACCCACTCCACACAATCGCATTGTCGCTGTCAGATAAAGCCACGGCGCAGCATGAGACGCCTAGCGGTGCAACTGACCACCAGTCGGCAACGCCGGTCACATCTTTGATAATCTCTAGGTCGAAGACTGCGTATTTGTTGGTCATTTATCCCCTCTGCTATTAATAAAATCCCGTATCCGCTCCAGTTCGGGCCACCCGATTTGATCACCGGTCAGCTCGAACACCACCCAGCCAAGCTCCTGTGCAGCGTTGATTTTTTCACGGTCTAGCCTATATCCTGTATAATTTTGGTGCCTTCCGTTGCCTTGAATTTCTATCGCCACCTTTGCCCCCACATGGCACCGATCAAATCGCCATTTGCGCACGGGATGAAATTTGTATTCGGCCTCTAGCGCTTGTCCCTTGACTAATGCCCATACCTGATCAAATTTCGCTTCAAGCTTGCTTTCGGCTTTCGGCCACAACGTTTTGACTGGCTTGGATTGCCAGCCATCGGCGCTGTAGCCGGGTTGCGCTAGGATGGCGGCGAATTGTTTGGCGGTCAGTCTCATGTCACCAAGCCTTTAGAATTCTGCCCCATTCCGGCATGTGGTTGAACATCTGACACACAATGTAATAATTGTGCTGCGCTGCGGCCATTCGTTCAGCCAAAGTTTTAATCACGTCCGGCTTACCATCCTGGTAGGCAGTCAATGTATCCGGTAATCCGTCCATTGCCGGTTCAGTCAATTCAAACACGGCGCGCCTTAGTTTGCTTTCGGCCAGAAACAAAACGTCCCGATTCCGCGTGCAGTACCGGCATGTGCAAGGTGCCACCGCACCGCCACCTAATTGCAGTATTTGTTTTTCCAGTTGGTCAAGCTCATCTTCCATTGCGACGATTGCATTTTTAATTTGTGCTCGTAAAACGAGATCGTCTGTTTTTGCGGCCAAATCCATGCCTCTCAGGATGCGCCCGCGATAGCACAAATTTTCTTTTGCCGTTTCAACCCAGGCGGGTTGACGTGCTTTTTTGAGTAGTTCATCTAGTCCCATAATTTAGCTCCCACCATTCCCGGCATGTCGGTAAATCCTCAACATGTGCGATTGACCATTTCCAGTAACGTGACATAGCCCGTAACAAATTCCACTGCGCATCATTCCCGTAGCGTACTTCCCTGGTACGCCACTGCGTTTTGCCCGCCTTATCAACAAAGCTATATTTTTCCTTGCGCTCGTTGGGCAGTGGCAATTTAACCGGCCTAGCGTAGACCTTGACCAAATCCTCATAGTTGGTGTAGATACGCAGTTCATCACTCAACGGCGCCCCCTGAAGCGTCCTGGTCAGCAGCCCCAGGCACCCGTCGCCCGTCGCCAGCGCAATGCCCCTTTCGCCCTGGTAGAATGAGCCGATAAGGGTTGACCTTCCCTCGAAAAAATACACCCCGATGATTAGCATATTTTGTTGCACATCCTTAGAAAACGAGTAAAAAAACGAATGAAAAACTAGCCCTATATCCTTTTTTGTAGCAGTAACACTTTGTAACAGTAAAATAGGGGAAGTTTATACTCCCTATATGAGAAGGAAAATACCTGAAAAATCCTGTTACAAAGTGTTACTGCTACAAATTTTTTAGTGCCTTCTTAGTGCAATACACCTGTGTTATCTTTTTTGTAACAGCAACACTTTGTAACAGTAAAATCAGACAATTTCCCTAATTATTTCTATGCGAAAAATTAGTTTCGTGTAGAAATTACAAGATGTCAAGCACGGCATTTGTTGCTGACCCGTTTAACGACAAACCGACAATGCAGCGCTTGTTTTTGCCTGAAAACCGCTTTTGGATGGACGTATAATTTTTTCGCAATAAAGATTGCGACAGTCCCTTTTGCATCTTCGGAGCAACCCCATTTTCCTTACACCAAGCGGCGTAGTTGGTGTACAAATCATCGTTTGAGGTAAACCCGCCCTGCGTGCAATTCTGCGTAATCCACTCGGAAATGTGGTCTAAATCGTTGCGCTGTTGTGTTTTAATTTCAACCTGAGATTGTAGAGGGCGCAGCCCCTCTTTGTACCAGCGCATAGCACCGGCCACAGCCCAGGCCAAAACGCCCTTCTGTACCGCTTCCGACTTCATTTTGAATTTCAATGTGGTATCCTCTTTACCCGCTTTTGAGTTCGGGAAATGAGCAATGTGAATCCGATACCAGACGGCATCATCATCAGGATCGGCGTTAACGGCAGGGTTGGCTGATAACCAAATCTTGTACATCGGGCGATACTCAAAATGCTCTTTGTGTTTGTGGGCGCAGCGTACCATATTGCCTCCTGTCATTGCTTTGACTTTAGCCTCATTCAATCGCTCGTAACTTTTTGATTCACTGGCAAAAATTGCTCGACATGGCGCGAGGGCAGCAAGGTCAAAATTCTGACTATCTCCGTCGCGTTTTGCGGTAAATGTGGAGAAGTCAACCTCTTTGGCAAATGAGCCAGGCAACAGGTGCATGAGGGTCTCGGTAAAGGTTCCCTTACCCGCCCTGGTAGGCCCATACACGTAAAACATACATTCTTCGCTCGTATGCCCCGTCAACGTGTAGCCCACGGCCACCTGTAGCCACCCGGCCAACTCCTCGCCCACCGTTTCATTCAGCCAGTTAGTCCAAAAGGACTGCTCGGCATCGGGATCATATTCGTACCTAGTGCAATGCGTGATGTGCTTGGCAGGGTCACGTGGCATCAGTTCCCCTGTGCGTAGATCAACAATCCCGTTGGGGCAATTGAGCAGGTCGGGGTAGGCGTCAATCTCCTCGGTAGCAATGTAGGCGCGCGAACTGTAGAGCGCCATTGTACCGGTCACGTTGCCGCTTTCAGCAGCGGCTTCACTGGCAAGTTTCCACCCCCCCCGGCTATCCTTGCGTACAGCTTCTTCCGCACACTCCCTGAGTGCGTCCTCAATCATGCGTGCCAGGATGTCCCTGGCACCGGATTTTGTCCAGTGCGTGCCGGTGTAGCGCATCCACCCAAAAGCGTCATTATGGATAAATTCATCAGGGTGTTTTTCGTGAAAATATTGAGCGAATCCACCGTGATCGTAGTGGGTAATGACTGGTCTTGCTTCCAGCGTTTCACCTGGCTTGACTATGCGCAGGTCTTCAGCCAGCAAGCGTTCTTCAGGTGTCAGCGAACCATTTAGATTTTGCAGCGCTTGCCGCTTCTGATAATCGGTCATGTTGCTAAAGCCGATTTTTGCAATCCTAGACTGATTGTTTTGAGGTTCGATCATGCCTCGAATCAGCGCTTGTACGTCAGGCGGTGCGCTATTTATCTCAGATTGTAGCGCTGCGATAGCGCCAGCCTTGTCAGGTTCATCAGAGGCCATGATCGCCTGCACCTGATACTGGACAGTGACGGGTTGCGCTGGTTGACCTGCGGTGTGCGTCAAATCACGCAGTAAGCGCCATCCGCTCTCTGCCTGTTTGATGCGCTCTTGGCAGCGTGCATGATGGCACCCTGCGCTGATTTTGCCGTCCGGGTAGATAATGACGAAGGATGCTTGATCATCGACATGCGGGTTTTCAGGAGGGTTAAATGGGCATTGCTGTAAAATCCATTTAACGCCCTCCCCATAGTCTTTGCGGCCATAGTGGGCAATGTCGGCCTGCGCGAAGATGCGCTCTACATAGGCCACAGAGTCCACCAGCGCCTCACTGTTTAGCGGTGCGTCGCTGTAGCCCGTGTTGCCCTTGGCTTGCG
>CALMSM010000101.1 GCA_937872425.1 uncultured Candidatus Saccharibacteria bacterium | reverse complement strand
CCATTTGCGTCTTGGTATCCTGTCCCGGTTTTAGCCTGCGCTCTAACACGCGCCCTCTGGAAGGCTTCTGCGCCATGTTTCCGCTGGCTACGCATAATCTGTGAAGCAGCCTCTTTTCTTTGCGCTTCGTGGCCAACGCCGAATCTACCTGCATCAAATTGCGCGAGTGCATTTTCAATCTCATCGCGATCAGTATGGCGCGCAGCATGGACTTTTGCGTCATCACCACTCCATGGCGTAAAGCTGTGGTCCTTCATGATGTTCTCAACTTCTTCTTCTGCATGATCTTGCCGAGCGGTCTTAATATTTTCACGCATCATAGACGGCCTCAGGCCGGCCTTACCAACATTGGTAGCATCTTCGATGCCTCGGTTCATGCGACCACGGAAGCTGTTGACGCCACCACCCTTAAATGCGTTTCCTGATGCCCATCGCTGGGCCTTTTCGCCACGGCGTTTTTTGGCTCGGTCAAACAGGCCTTTGGATCGGTCGTTTGCCATACCCGCAAGGTTAGCAAATAGTCCACCAGCCGTTTTAAAGGTGAAGGGTATGAATGCGAACGGCAGTGTATAGGCTGCAAGTGCAACGATTGGATCAAGTACACCACCTGATGCACCTGCGCTTCCACCAGCACCCTGTGTCAGTGCTGCAAATATCCGTCCTGCACCCAAAAGTGCCATTATGAGCGGATACATCATGAGGAGCTTAGAAAAACTCGACCACCACAGCTTCCACATCTTGTCATTTCCTGGGAATATCCAGGCCAATATAGCGAGCGGGGCTAGCAATAACAATGCAAGAATGAACAGCTGTCGGAGTATAAGCACCAAGAAGGCAATGAGGATAAATAAGAAGATTGTGAAGCCGAAGAATATAAATACAAGCAGTAATCCGATTGCTAATGCCGCGCTACCAAGAAGGTTTGTTACTGCAGTCCCTATGCCTATGTCAAATGTTTCACTAAGATCAAGGTTCCCTCCGAACGGTGCTGTCATGATGCCAAGCACACCTCGGCCCGCTGCATTAAATACGTCAATCAACAGGATGCATATATACCAAGACAGTGTAATAAAGAGTATGGCGGCAACCATACGCGGCAATGCGCGCTTAACGGTATATGCGTCAAAGGCCTGCAGGTTAAGTGCGGTGGCAATAACCATAACCATCATAATTGCAACAAGGGCTGCTAAGGCGATGTTTCTGATATTTGCCCAGGCTTTATATAGGTCGTCATTGGTGTATTTGTCACGATCGGCCTCAAGAAGGTTCGATATTTGTCGGGTTAGTACGTTGCCCGCACCACTAATTGCTTCGACCGCTGGGCACAATGCCCATGCCCAGCCCCCGACAGACTCACAGGATTTGTCCTCATCTTCTCCACTGCCCGAACCACCAGGTCTTCCGGCAGACGGCGATTCGAATGTGATATTTAGTATGTCCTCAATAGTAGGATAGCCGGTCTTGAGACACGCCTTGAAGTCAATTAGCACCGCATCTACCGCGGCTTTACTTGCTTCGGGCACGCTACTTTGTGGTGCTATTGTGGTGCTTGATCCCGCGCCGCCAGGTATGTTCAAGGTGATGGGCACATTGTATGAGTTGCTGAATGGGGCGAGTTCGCTGTCCGAAAGCCATGCAACAATATCACTAACAAACCCAGTGTCAGCATTTTCTCCAGGTGGAATAAGACCGTACCATATGCCACAATCTTGAAGTTTTTGTGTACCCTGGTCTGCGAATAGCGTGTTTAGGCCATCTATTTTGGCTTGGCGCTCAGCGGCCTTGGTGGCTTCGTCTAGTTTTTCTTGAAGATCATTCTCCCCAAACCCCATGATGTAGTGGTTATCGTCTTTCATGACGTAGTCTTTTAGTCCATCGCAGTTTACGACACCGTCATCATATTTGCCTTCTACGGCTACCTCGGCCATGTAGCCAACAGGTTTGTTGCCACCATTCTCAGTTACCCAATTGTCTCCGTTGAATCGTTCGTCATCGGGCGTGTCACTGTTTAGGGGGTTGGCTGGGTTGCCCCACTTCCAGCATGTGTTAAATCCTTGACTAAGTATCCGGTCGCGCCACCACAAGTAGGACTCAGTCTTGCCATTAACGAGAGCAAGCATATACCTGCGTATATCAGAATATGATTTTGACCACGAATCACCCTTGATTTGATAAGGCGGCCGTGTTGACGTGTCGTAGTATGCATTAATAAAATTCTTGCGGCTTTCTGCTAAATTAGCGCCATCAAACATCGTTTCATATGCGTACGCTAATGCTCTGGCGCAGCTTAGGTCGTTTTTACCATCACCAAACAGAGTGGCAGGAACGCTTATATTCGTGGATGTGTTCGTTAGTGGGCTGAAGTTGGCATCGGTGTACTGGTCTGCGGTAATCGTGTATACCATATTTAGCTCTTTGTTGCCTGAGGTAGTGCTGGTAGAATCTGAAAAACATGTTGCACCGCCGGCTGATGCGTGCCCGTCAAGCAGTGCCCGTAGTGCCTCGTATCGTTTTACAAGTGTTGGGGACGCGGGCTTCTCGGCGGCCTGAACCACGCCGCTCTGCACGATAATTGTTTGGAATGTAGCAACAGCGAATACAAAGAGCATGCATACAATGAACAAGCGTGTGCGGTATGGCTTTCGAGGGGTGTGTTCTGATAATTTTTTTTTGTTCATGTTCACAGTTTTAATAGTTCCGAATCTCTAGGGTAGAAAGAGTTTATTACGGGGGTAATGTAATCCTGTTGTTTTGAATCAGCAGTGTTTATAAATTCAATCTTCCACACAAACAAATCCGCATAAATATAAAACGTTGTGTTGATGGTGCTATGCGTATCATCAACCTTTTGAGTTTCTTTTGTGACCAGTGCCTTGCGACCACTTATGGTTTGCTCTTCGCTGGTCACTTCCTTGCTGGGTGCCGCAATTTTTTTGATTGATTCAATAGATATACCATTTTTACCAAACCGTGATACGGCTATAGAGTCTTTGATTGCACCTTCTCCTTGTGCCCCGTCTCCATTACTAAATGTTACCCCAAAACTAGTATTGGGACTCTCGCCTTGGATGTAGCCCTCAGGGTAGGATATAGCAAAAGAGCCGTTGCTAAAGCGTTGCATGACGCTTTCTTTTTCAACTGCCTTTTTATTAGTAGAAGATCCGAACGCAAATATGCCAATCAATATCAGTATGCCAAAAATCGCACCAGCGATAATAATCCTTCGCTTGCTTCGTGGTTGAGCGTATTGATTTGCGTATGGGTCTTTGCGTCGAAACATATTTCTTTCAACAACTTTTTAGTAATCATAACCATTGTACCAGAACTCAAAATGAATAGTATACACAGAAAACACTAGTACTGATTATAAAAACCACGAAGTTGAGTATAGATGCCCCACGGTGTTGCTTTAGTGTATCTTGCCAAGTACAACAAATAACGATATAGTTCAAATAATGGTACACGAAAATACAAAATCAAAACTTCGTCAAAAGTCCATTCTTTTGAGGCTCTTTGTAGCCCTATAGATCGCAACTACTCGGTCTGCCGCAGCTAGCTCGTTTTACGTTGCAACCGGTGGGTCGTCAGTGTCGGCCCCCAAGGATGATTGTAAAGACCCAGACATTAGCAAAGACTGCAAAATAGTAGAAGACATTACGCTACTTATCAATGTATTGTCCGCAGCAGTAGGGGTTGTGGTTGTGGGAATGATTATAGCGGGCGGGATTCAGTACAGTATTTCTGGTGATGATCCTCAGGCAGTTGCCAAGGCGAAGAGTCGTATCACAAGTGCCTTACTAGCGCTTGTAGTGTTTATATTTAGTTATGCATTTCTGCAATGGATTGTGCCAGGAGGTATTTTGTGAGAAAGCGCGGTCTCACCGTTGCTGCTTTGTTTCTGCTGGTATTCGTGTCTGTCGCAGGGTTTCATGGGAGTTCAGCGAGTGCTAAGTCCGCCAACCCTATCAGTGATAGCTGCCACCAGCCACTTCTGGGGATTCCTACTTGGTACGAGTATCTTGAGGTTGGCCCCAAGGGTGATGACAAGTGCGCAATCATTGGTCCAGCTGACCCCGCCGATGCTAAACAGCTCGACATAAAGAAGGTGGTACCCAGGGTAGTTATGGCTATTGTGGACATAATGCTCAGATTGGCTGCGCTAATTGCACTAGCCTTTGTCATCTATGGCGGGTTCCGCTACACACTCAGTCAAGGTGAGCCAGATGCAACCAAAAAAGCCAAAGGTACTATCATTAGTGCTTCTGTTGGTCTAGCTATTACCATGTTTGCAGCAACAATTGTTGGGTTTGTGGGGAACATCTTATGGAAATGATTCGGTATTATGCTCTGCACTTTGCAGCTGTCTTAGATAAAACAAAGGTTGATATACCAAAGGACTCAAGCAACAATCCTATTGCGTTGAATTCTGCTGTTGTGGGCAAGGTTATGCAGGTTGCATTTGGGTTTGCTGGTGGCATTGCGCTTATCATGGTCGTTATCGGCGGGTTTAAATATATAAACTCACTCGGCAATCCTCAGAATGTGGCCAAAGCAAAGGACACCATACTCTACGCTATTATCGGCCTTGTCGTTTGTGTTTCCGGTTATGCAATCGTTGGATTTGTTGTTACCAAGGTGGGTTCTTAAATGAGGAAGTACCTTGGTCTCTTCATTGTTGCAGCATTCGTACTTGTTTCTGTCGGTATGCTTGCACGTCCAGCGCATACCCATGCAGTTGACCTGCTCCCAGAATGTAGCGGGAAATTTAAAGACAACACCACTTGTCAGGATGTCAATAATAAGCAAACCGTGAGCAGCAACCGATTGTATGGGCCAAACGGACTTCTGACCAAAGCAGCAGGGGTTATTATGTTTGCAGGCGGTGTAGCGGCAATTATCATGATTATTTTGGGTGGGTTTACCTTTATGACTGGTAGTGGCGACCCAGGCACGCTTGCCTCAGCCAGGAAGACAATTATCTATGCAGTAGTTGGTTTGGTGATTTTGGTTTTGCCGAGCGCGATTATCAGATTTGTAATAAGTAGGCTATAACATGAAAAAAGAGGAGAAAATATGAAAAAAATATTAAGCCTATCAATCATAACTGCCCTGCTAGCAGTGTTTGGGTTAGCATTTGCAGGGCCAACAACTGCAACTGTATCTGCGGCCGGTAAAGCTGATGTGTGTGCTGGTCTGGATGCTGCAACCGGTGGTACGTCGGGGACCTGTGCGGCACCAGCCGGAAGCAAGACGGTTGAAGGAACGCTGGCCACATTGGTCAAGGTGCTGTCTTGGGTGGTTGGTATCATCTCAGTCATCATGGTTATCGTCGGTGGCTTTCAATATGTCACTTCTGGTGGTGATAGCGGCAAGGTCACGTCAGCAAAGAATACCATTATGTATTCCCTGATTGGTGTTGTTATCGTTGCTCTGGCTCAAACGATTGTGTTCTTCGTACTCAACAAAGTTAGCTGATTGCTTGAGTAGGGTTTGGGCATATGGTATAAGTAGAGTTAAGAAAGTAAAAAGAACGAAAGGTTTGAATAAATGATCAAAAAAATGAAATCGCTTATCGCAGGAGTTTTCCTTCTGCTCGTATTAGCTACTCCAGCCCTAGCGCCAGCTGTAGCAAGTGCTGCCGGCTGTCCAACAACAACAGGTACTGGCTCTATCAGTGAGAACGTAAGTGGCGGTGTGTCATGTACCGACCCGAATGCTGCCCCAACAGTTAGTGCTACCGAAAGAGTAACCGGGATTGCTCAGCAAGTTATCCGCATCTTCTCATACGTAGTTGGTATCATCTCAGTCATCATGGTTATCGTCGGTGGCTTCCAGTATGTCACTTCTGGTGGTGATAGCGGCAAGGTAACAACCGCCAAGAATACAATTATGTATGCACTTATCGGTATCGTAATCGTGGCATTGTCACAAATCATGGTCAACTTCGTGCTCGAAAAGTTCGTCGGCTAAGTACCAATATCTCTAAGATAATAAATAAGCCCCTCCAATGGGGCTTATTTATTATGGGTATGTATCCCCATTTTAAGTTCGGGTTGCAGAAGCTTTTGTTTGTGTGTTGGGGTTTGGCTTGGTGGCCGAGTTATTCTAGGTGATTGCCAGAATACAAAAATAGCCGCAGCTGCGGCTATTTTAGAAAATCAATGCGTGAGACTGTTATTGGATCTGAATCTTTTTGACAGTGTCTTGCTTGACCTTAGTAAAGCTGATGGTCAGGACGCCGTCCTTGAGTACAGCTTCGATTTCATCTTCTTTCACTGGCACGGGCAGTGTGATGCTGCGGCTAAATTCGCCCCAGTAACATTCCTGCACGAAGTAGTTCTCTACCCCTTCGTCATTGCCTGCATTGAGTGTCCCACGAATACTTAATGTGTTATCAGAGATACTAACATCAAGGTCGGCCTTGTTGACGCCTGCGACGCGTCCCTTTACGTATAGACGTTCCTTGGTCTCATATACGTCTACTGCTAGTTGGCCGGGTACAGCCTCGTCTTCATCCCAGCTGTCGTCTGCTGCTGCAGGATCGGCTAGTGGGTCTGCGACCGCCTGAGTGGTGTCAGCGGGTCCAAAATCATCGTCGCCCAAAAAGGCTGCGGTCAACTCGTCCTCCATTAATAAATCGTCGTCGCGGCTTCGGCGTGCCATAAGTTGTTACCCTCCAGTGTTATGATGAGCTTTTCTCATCTGTGATTACGCGATGGTAACCACATTCTCTTGATAGTCTACTGTTCGTGTTTTTGTTGATTCTCAGTATAGACTCCCATAACAGGCTAAGCAACCAAGCGAGTGTATATTTACAACACATTAATCACAACGGTTTTCAATCATCGCCACAGAAATGAAAATGCGCTAGCATGATGTCATGACTCTAGCCGAGAAGATTATCTCTGTAATAGCACCCTATAACTGCCTAGTCTGCGGCGCCGAGGGCTTGGTGTTATGTGGCGTCTGTGAGATGGACGCGTTCCCTGCTCTGCCCAGTAGGTGCTATCGCTGCAAGCAGTTAACTAAGAATTATGCAGTATGTCCGAGCTGTCAATCGGCATCGCGTTTGCGTAGAGTATGGGTCGCCACGACGTATACAGGAACAGCAAAAACGTTAGTTGGTCTATATAAGTTTGCCCGTGTCCGTGCTGCCCGGAATCCGATAGCCCAGTCCTTGGCTGAAACGTTACCATTCCTGCCGCACGACACTATCATTAGTTTTGTTCCTACGGCAACTAGCCGGTTGCGTCAGCGTGGATATGATCAAGCGGAGCTGATAGCTCGGGAAATTGCCAGGGTTCGAGGCTTACGCTGTGAACGGTTGGTCACGCGCGTATCTCAGGCTCGTCAGCTAGGAGCGACAAAGAAGCAAAGAGAACACCAGCTACGGGACGCTTTCATTGTTGTGAGGCCACAAATATGTAGGAGTAAAACCATTGTAATTGTCGATGATGTAGTAACGACCGGATCGACGCTTGCGGCTGTTGCGCGAGTACTTAGAGACGCAGGCGTTGCGCACGTTGATGCCGCCGTATTCGCCCAAAAAGTCTGATATTTGTTTTTGGACCCTAAACTGCTATAATCACCCCTGTTGTTTGGAAGGGTGTCCGAGTTGCTGTAAATAATCGGTCATGGGCGCCAGCGCTGCGAAGCAGCCATACCGTCGGGCGAGCACCCATGGTGCCGTGACGGTTTTCGGACCAATCAACCTTAACAATATGTTTGGTAGACGGAAGGGTGTCCGAGTGGTTGAAGGAAACGGTC
>CALMSM010000100.1 GCA_937872425.1 uncultured Candidatus Saccharibacteria bacterium | reverse complement strand
CTCAGCCGACTCAGTCAGACGCTGAAGCGCCTGACGGTCCTGGCGCAGGTCGATGCCCTGCTCGCGCTTGAACTCGTCAGCCACATAATCTACCAGCCGCCGGTCCCAGTCGTCACCGCCCAGGTGGGTGTCACCGTTGGGGTTGTCGTCCTCGTTGCAGTGTGCGTCCAGGTCGGTGTTACCGTGGGTGTCCTTGTCGCCGTCGGCGTGACCGTGGGCGTCCTCGTTGGCGTAGCCGTTGCGCCGCCTGGTGTCCAGGTTGGCGTAACCGTCGGCGTCCTCGTTGGCGTCGCCGTCAGTGCTGGCCCCGCCGTCCCTGTCGGGGTAGCTGTGTCCGCAGGCAGGGCGGCGTTGGTGTCAATCCAGATCATGTGGAAAGTCGGCTTTGGTGCCCCGCCGCTGTAGCCAATCTCAAGCGCATGGGTCGCGCCGCCCAGGGCATTGGTGACGTACATCGTTCCCGTCCATGTCCACAGGTTCCACGTGACCGGGCTGCCCGCAATCCGGTTGACCGTCTGCACCGTGGTTCCGCCTGAGGCGTTGATCGGAATCGTGACAGTGAAATCATCGGCCCCATCGTCGAGGTAGAAAATCCTGATGGTCACGTTGGGCAACGTCTGCCCGTAATACCAAAGCGTATTGCTGATTGCCAGCGTCAGGGTGGCGCCCGTCATCTGCCCCGCCCATCGGCTGTAGATGTTCGACGAGTAGGGCGTCGGAGCCGCCGCATAACCGGGTAGTGTGCTATCCTGACAGGTTGGCATCCCTCGCACCATGCACCGATAGCTGAAAGCGCCGCTCGTTTCTTTCAGGTAGTGGCTGAAGTTCCCCAGATACCCCTCGGCATAGATACCGCCCGCAGGCGCACCGTCAACCCCCACCACCCCGCTTGGGAATTCTGTGTCGTGAAACACCGTCCACAAGTCACGGCTGTTCGTCTGCGTCTTGCCAAGTTGACGCTCAATCCAGGTTGTGAACACGACCGGGAAACTGTACTGAGTGTTTATCAGCGCAATCTCTGGCGTAGGGGTTGCCGGACATTCACCGCCATAGGGTGCATCCTGACAAAGCCATTCGTCTTGCACGTCAATCGAGTCTGCGCTAAAGGCGCCCACGGCCAGGAGCCAAGACCAATACTCCCACGTAATGCGATACGGGTAGGGCGTGCCGCCATTCTCAAAAAACGTTGTAGCTGGTTCCAGCTTGATTGGTAGCACATTCCGAACCCTGCGCATCACGTCGAAAGAGCCGCAGTCCTCGCCGCTGTAGACCGGCGTCCCTGGCCCCCTGGTAGGCACCGAGGCCGGTACATCGTGCTTCATGCCGTTAAAGCCAATTCCGATGTGGCGATTTGGCAGCCCGCCCGGTGTGGTCAGGCTAAGCAGCTTCGTCTCCCAGTTGCACCGCAGATAATCCGCAGGCGCAGGTGCAAAAAGCAGGTACACCGGCTTGTCGGGGAAAGCCAAATGAAAATTGTCAATCGTGGTTTGCACGAACGTGTCGTATTCGGCGATAGTCAGGCCAGCCGTTACAATCTGGTCGGTCGTGACGTTGCGAGCGCCGCAGCCGGTAATCTCCAACTTCGTTTCACCGTAGAAGCCGTTGGACATGAAGACGCCGGCAATCTGGCTTTTCCACGGCATGGCCCGGATGTGCTCGGCAACGGCCAAGACGGCCGCCTTGTATTTGACCTTGAAGTTGGTTTGATCCATGCCTGGTATTGCCATCTGGTTGACAGTGTAATCACCGCCAACCCAGTTCGGCACGTAGTTGTCACCGACCGTACAGTCAAACCAGAATTGAGGCAAGGAGAGGTACACCGGCCTACTCACCACCTGCCCGCTGGTCAGTGTTACGGTTTGGCTTTGCAGCGTCAACATGGCGTTATTGAGCACCGTCCAGTTGTAGACGCCATCGGCCGGGTTGAAACTGCTCCACACCAGGTCGATATGGGCGCCCGGCTTGAATCCCCAACGTTCAATTCCTGAAACTGATTCCAGTACGAATCACGGCGGATGATCTTGTTCCCGCCCGGCCCTAGCACGCCCTCGATGGCCTCTATGTCACGCACCTGCGGCGGGGGCGTTGGGCCTGGCCCGCCGCAGGTTGAGAGGATGACCGCCATAACCGCAAGCGCCATGACGAAGACGCCAACGGTCGCAACCTGCGTCAATCGCTTTGTTCCCGACATAGTCCCTCGAATTTCGCAAGCAGGTTGTAAGGCCCAAAATCCATCGCAATGGCTTGACTGCCAACCCCAAGCGCCCACCACTCGCCCACCACGTCAAGCCAAATGTTGCCGCACACCAGCCGGGCGTCGGTGTTTTCAATCACGCTCGCCCACGGGTCGGTATCCGCCTGCGCATTGCCCATAAATGCCAGGCCCGCCAGAACCAGAACCACGGCCAAAGCCGCCAAAATGTAAGTCTTCACGTTGTCCTCTTTCGTTCGCTTTCACGGTCTCTTAAACACAGTCACGTAGAGCGTTCCGCTTGCAACGTCTAGCGCCCCGCCCGTTTTGTTGAGCATCACCACCCGGACAGTATCAGCCGCTTGCACGTGGGCAGATACCAGAACGTCATTGGCACCTATCTGGTCATGCGATGCGATTACCGTATCGCCCGCTACGGCCCCCGTTGCCGTGATGGTCGTAGGTGCCACAGCCCCATCGTTGATTGACCCTGGATCCCATGTCTTGCTTGCCCGCAGGATGGGCGCAATGGGCGTCCCCGCAATCAGCACCTGCGTGCCGTCATACTCGATATGGGGGATGGTTGACGGCCCAAACTCTGCAATGTTGTCAACCGCTGAAGCCCGCAGAATGGTCACATTGGCGGCGTTGCGCACGTCCAAGCCCTGCACCACCTGGTCTACGTAGTGCTTCGTGGCCGCTTCGCTGTCCGCTGTCGGGTCAGCCCAAAGCAGCAAGGCCCCCGTCATGGTTCCGCCTGTCAGACTCAGCTTGCCATCGGTCAAGTCTTCAAGCGCCCTCTGTGCGTTATTGGCGGTCATGGCTCCAAGCGGTACGACAATCACCGCAGACGCCATGACCTGCGCGCCCCATCCCGCCGTCTGTGTGGTGCCAGATGAGCCGCCCGTACTTCCCCGGCCCGATGTGGCAACCGGCGGGGATTGCCAGGCGACTTCCCTTGCCTGCAACAATCTTCGTTTTGGCATCAGTCGTCATCCTCCAGCGCAAACGCCACGTCAAGCAGGCGGTAGAGCATCCCCGGCGCAAGCCAGGGCACCTGGTCAAGGTCGAACTTCGTCATGCCGTCCCTGCTCTCATTCAGCGTCACCGCCTGGTCGCTGGTGGACGGCGCCCAAATCGGCAGCAGCCTGGGCCGGGTGTCCTCAAGATTTTCCGGTGGCGTTTCGTACCACAGCCACCTTGCCCGGTGTGGAATCACCAGCCCATTACCACGCCAGCCTGGCGCCGTCCTGGGGTCAATCTCCCACCAGCGCCACTCACCAGCAACCGGGTTGATCCGGGCTGACGTGATCGCATTGATTGCAATCAGGTCGTGCATGATGACGTTGAGTGTCGCAGCGTTGACGTAATCCAGATGCACCGGCGGGGTTGGCACCGTCCAGCCGGTTGGCACCGTCACGGTGTCGTCTGCATCCGCTTCGTAGAGGTAGTGCAGCGCCACATGCCCCGTGGCTTGATCCCATGACCCGGCGTTAGCGGTTTCATAAGGCGGGCTATGTCGAAATTCCACGAGGTACGCATCCCCTATAGGCAGCGCCGAAATGTCAATCTGGCCTTCAAGCGTCACCGTCTGTAGACCACCTACCAGCGGGTCAGGTAGCAGGGCTGCCAGGTCATGCACCGTGCCGTTGATAATCAGGTCAAGCCGTGGATTGTCCAGGCTGAAATTCCATTCGACAATCAGCCCATAGCGCAGATAGGGCAGCCGGTGGTGGTCAGGCCGGTAGTACGTGTGAGAGTAGAGGCCGTAGCCAATCGTCAGGTCGCCGAACTTCTGCCACGGCTCGTTGACCACCGAAAACGAGCCAACGGCCCGCCGCGCAAACGAGTACAGCAGGTCAATGTTGTCGCCAATGTTGCCGTTCAATTGCGTCGCCGTGATGACTTGCCCGTCATAGAAGTCGGTCGGCGGCGTAAAGGCCAGGATGCTTCCCGCCTCACCGTCAATCTGCTCTCCTACCACGCTGTCCGATTCGTACCAGCGCACAAGCTCGATTTGCCCAACCGCAAACCAGTTGCCCAACGGCGGCGAGTAGCGCAACTGCAAATCATAGAACTGCCCCACGGCCACGCCAGGCGAAACCACGACCGCCCCGTCAAGCGTAGTTGTTCCTGACCCGGTTGGCGGCAAGTCTGGCTCCAAGTCTTTGAGCACCGCGCCATTCAGTAGCAGTGCGGCCCGCGGCCGTTCTTCTTCCCAATCCGAGGACGTGACAATGATCCTGTAGCGCAGAAAATTGTACTTGTGCCTCACCCTGGCGCTGTAGTAGCCGTATAGCCCCTCGCCAAGCGGCCCCGAACTTGGGGGAAAGTGCTCAATCCAGTTGCACCGCAACGTCCTCTGTAGCATCGTCGGCGACCGGGCGTAGTCCCACACAATGCTGGTGTTTTGGCTGTAGTAGGTTGCGATCTGCGCCGCACTCAGGTATTGGCCGTCTACCATGTCCGGCGGGGAAGTGAAGTAGGCCATTAGTAAAAATACCTCCCCGCCGTGCCGAGCGCCGTTGCGCCAAGCCGGAAGTATGGTTTGACCGGGCTTGCCGTGGCATAGGCGTAAAGCCGTTCCCTGTCCACGAGTTCCACGTCCTGCGTGAATCCCTGCCGACTCAGGCGCCAGCGAATCTCGTAGACGTGAGCATAGCGGGTGCTTGGCGTGATGACGCCCGCCTCCAGGGAGATTGCCACCTGCTGCCCCAGGCGCATGGCCGGCCTTCCCGGCAAGCCGGTAATGCTGTGGAACATGGTCGGTTGCTCGTGCCGGTCTATGTGGAAGTCGGCCAGGAATTTCGCCTGGGCGTAGGTTTGGATGTAGAAGCCGGAAGTGGTTAGCTTCCGTGGCGTCCGGTCTGTCCAGAAGCCGTCTGTGCTCGTGACTTCCACCTGCTGCCCTGGGCGCCCGTCCAACCCCACTCCCCTCAGTTGCAGCCGCACAAGAAATGCCGTGCGCCAGCCGTGATTGTTGTGGACAGTCATCTCTACCCGCTGCGCATATTTCGTCAGGCTGATGGTAACGCTTGACGTAATGTCGGTTCCGCCGCTTGTGACGGCCCGCCAGTCAACCGCTGACACCATGCCGTAAATGGACACGGCCGGCTGCCTCAGTTTGGCCGTGATCGTTTTGGTTGCGCCTGCGGCCACGGTCACGATTTCGTCAGATTCCCATAGCACCGCCTCGGTCAACTCGTTCATCGGGGAAAGCTCTACCACCGCCGTCTTGACCAGGTTGCCGTCGTTGTAGCCCTTGCTGTAGCCGCCCCATTTTCCGGGATCCAAGAAGTAGGCCGGCGTGTCCTCGTTCAGCCAACGTGTGGCGCTGGCGTAGTTGAACAGGCCGTCAGGGTCACAGTAAAACCACCCGCCGCACGAGGCCGCCAAGTCCCACAGTTCCGGGAGCACCGCTTCGTCGTCCAGGTAGAAGGCGGGTATCGTGTGCAGTCCGGCGTCAATCGTGGGTGTGACCGGTGGCGTCTGTGCCGCTGCGACGGCTGGCGTGAAAAAATCCACCCCGTCCACAAAACCGGCTTGCGTCAGGGCATAGACAATGTTCTCCGCTTCAGTGTAGTCCTGGCGCAAGGCGGTTGACCGCTTGTCCTCTCGTATCAGTTCATCCCGGCTGCGAATGGTGAACTGCGCTACGCTCCCGCTATTGACGCTGGCTGGCTGGTCTTTCGGTATCGTGATGACGCCAGTTATCAGTCGATGGTAGACTGCCGCCTCGCTCATTCCCGTATTTGTGACACTAACTGACAGGAAAGCGGGAATCTGATACCCTCCGCCATTTTGCAGATAGGCGTAAAGCGGACCTGCGGCGTAGTCGGGATTGTAGCGTTGGTCGGTATTGCGCAGCGCGACCTGGGCTTCGTCAATCACGCCACGGCCGCCCGTGAGTGCCTCGCCTGGAGCCATCAGGCGCATCTGGCCGCTGGCCGAAATCAGGTTGGCGGATTCGTCGTCAAAATTCCCGTCCCTGTCCCAATCGGCCTTGAAGTACCATTCTACCAGCCTGGACACATCACACCTCAATCAGCACAATAGACGTGCTGCCGTAGTAGGTGCCCCTGATCGTTGTCCAGTCCACGACCAGGCCCGTATCATCCGGCGTCCTGGTCACGCTGTAGCTTGTGCCGTTCGTGTCCGTGAACGTTACCGGCCCGTTGCCCATGGCGGCATAGGCAGTCACAATGTAGCCAATACCCGTGGCGCTTGCTATCTGCCAAGTCATCTCAAAGCGATGTTTTACCGCATCATTCACCAGATCGTGCGACACCGTGCCGTCAGCCGTGGTTGTGGCGCCTGACCGCCAAAGATCGGTCTTTTTGTACGTCCTGGGGTATGGCAGGGTTTGCCCGGCAAGCACTGGCGCTGATATGGTCATGGCTGCGCCCCCGTTGGCGGCTGGCTGCGTGTGGCGTTGGCCTTGATGCGTGCCTCAACAAGCGGCGTTAGCTGTCCGGCCAGGAAGTCCAGGAACCATCCCGGCAAGTCGCCGGCCCGTTCGGTGAATCCGCCCGCAAACTTGTCGCCTGCGTCTTTGCCCGCAGTCGCCAAAGCCACAGCTTGCACCACCATCTGGCGGGAAAGTTCGGTTGTAATCTTCGTGCCCAAGCCAACCAGGCCAGTGACAAAACCATCCTGAAAGCCCTTTCCGGCCGTGCTTCCGCCTGCGTCCGTTCCCGCGCCCGTGCCGAGCACCTTGTCAACCGCCGCCGTGGCCTTTGCGCCCGTCAGCCCGCCTGCGTGTAGCTTGTCTACCACTTCGGCCTTGATGCGCTCAAGCTCCCTCTGTGCGTCCATTTCGGCCTTGACCTGCGCCACAATCTTGTCCGTGTCGAGCATCCCCAAATCGGCGCCCGACTGAAACGCCTTCGCTTTGCCTTCAGCGAACGATTTGAGCGCCGCTTCCCCGGCCGCTATCACGTCATCCGGTATCAGACCCGTGGCGCGCAGTTCGTCAAGCCACTGGCTGTTAAAGCCGTTGACCGCAACGTCCCACATGCGCCCGAAATCCTGCGCCGGCCCGTTGGGGTCAAAGCCGTTTACCAGCCCCTGGTCGCCAAAGTTTACAAGGCCCTTCGTGCTGCCCACCGATGCGCTGATGAACTTCTCCGTCGTTGACAGCAGGGCGCTTAGCTCAGCGTTGTAAGTTGACGTGGCGCCAGTGACTTTGCGCAAGCCGCTTATCTGGTCTCCGAACTGGTTGAAAAGTTCTTGCTGCGCCGTTGCCAATTCCAGGTCAGTCCACTTGTTGGCTATCGCCCTGTCACGTAGTCCCTGCAAGGCGTCTTCGTAGGCGTGGATTTTTTCAATCGCCCCGCTGGCGCCCAACACGTCAACCCCGCCCAGGCCGATTCCCTTGATGCGCTCCATGGCGGCGTCTGTAGCGTCTGCGACAGAATCCAGGTTTGGCGACAGTGAACCTACCACACTATCCCAAGCGGACAGGGCCGCGGCTGCCTGCGTGAGAGGGCCAATGGTGCGTATCATTGCGCCAGCCACCCCGTTAGCTGATGCCGTCACCAGGGTCATGCCAGCCGCCGCCCCTGCGGCGTTCTGTTGCACCCCGCTGAATCCGGCCCGCAT
>CALMSM010000099.1 GCA_937872425.1 uncultured Candidatus Saccharibacteria bacterium | reverse complement strand
CTTGAGGTACGCGATGTGATTGCGTCACGGCAACGTTCCGTCACTTCGGCACAAAACCTATCAGAAAACATATGGTCGGGGTATGGCATAATCTAATTCTCGTCATTATTTTATCATAAACAAGTCAAGCAAGCATATATTCATGCAGATACCATATATTCACTGTTCAGATAAACAAGGAGCCGTATGACATTAGTACTACCCCATTCACCCGAATTATCATGGAATCAGGGCATGATCTCGCGCACTGTTGAGCGCGCAACAAGCGCAGGCGCTGTGGCAGTTGGCCCGCTTATTGGCAGCGGCGACACCAAACAAGCCAAGGATGCCATAGATGCTGCTGGCACCGACGCAATACATGGTGTGCTCAAAGACAACATAGCCTTCACGGCAGAGGTTGTCATTGGCGAAGGCGAGAAGGATGATGCCCCCATGCTCGCCCATGGTGACATTGTTGGCAGAGACAAAACCAACGTTACCCACGAAGTTGCCGGTGACCCCGTCGATGGCACAGCACTCACCGCCCTTGGCAAGCATGGTGCCACCAGTACACTCGCCGTAACAGAACAAGGTGGTATGACACGCAATAACGGTACGCACTATATGCAAAAACTTGCCGTTGGCCCCGCTGCCGCAGAACGCATGCGCCAAGGAGGCTACATAGATATAGCTGGCGACGAACGCCAGAATATGCGAGAAGTTGCCGACGCCGTTGGCAAAAATATCGGTGATCTGGTCGTGGCTGTACTAAATCGACCACGAAACGCTGCTATTTTGCACGCTGCCACTGAGCTCGGTGTTCGAGTATTGGCCCTTGAGCACGGTGATATACTACCCGCTCTGCAAGCCTGCATGGAGGACCAAGATATTGATATGCTCTATGGCTCTGGCGGTGCACCAGAGGCAGTTCTAGCAGCAGCCGGAGTCGCAGGGCTCGGCGGCAACATGCAAGCCATGTGGGACCCGCAGGAACCCGCAGAATACGAGCTCGTCGAGAAGCTGGACACCAGAGGTCAGGTCTTCTATATCCGTGATCTCATCGGCGATGAAGAAGAC
>CALMSM010000098.1 GCA_937872425.1 uncultured Candidatus Saccharibacteria bacterium | reverse complement strand
TCCAACATAGAAGAAATCCGTGCCCGCAAAGGCCCTGTACTTGCTATAGCGACCAAGGGAAACACCAAAGCAAAACGCATTGCCAATGATGTCATCTACCTACCCGACACACTCGAGCAAACCGCGCCATTACTCGTTGCTGTCGCGTTGCAGCTATTTGCCTACCACGTAGCCAGCCACAAAGGCCTCAATGTCGACCGCCCCCGCAACTTAGCCAAATCTGTCACAGTGGAATAATCAACTGAATTCAGTGGAGACGGCTGGGCCAGAGGCTCATCATTCTTTGGTGAAAACCTTAGCAGCTTCGACAATCAAATTACGATAGACATCGATGATGTTTTCTGGCAATGATTCTACATGGTAAAATTTCCCGACTTTTGGCTCGCCCAAAACTTCAGCACAGTATATTTCGGCGTGCTCGTTGCCCCTCGTGGTTTTTCGAACATGAGTTGCTACAAACGTTGGTTCGCCAAGCGATACATCTAGCAGTTCATCGTGCATAATGCGTGCAAACACATCATCACGAGTGTCATTTGGCCGAATCACACAGCCAGGTATGTGCATCATGCCCGGCCAAAACTTATCATCATCAGCCCTTGGCAGAAGCAACACCTCTAGCGACTCACCTATGTAGCGAAACGGTACAAACTCAATGGTTGGCATAGTGCTCAGACGAGCAAACTGCCAAAATATCTCAATCGGGTAAAATCCCGGTTCAAGCTTCTCTAGCAACGACAAGAGTTGTTTCTGCTCAGCTTCTGTCATCGGCTTTATGCTGCCTTCAGGATAGTCTCAATTACCAATGCTGTGTCCTGCCATCGCTCTACAGCAATCGCGTCTATGCCCATCGCTTTAACGGGATAATCGTTGCCACCCTCTTGCAACTTGTCGCCCATAAACAGTATCTCGTCTTTTGATATTCCGAGCTCTGCAATTAGTTTTTCCATGCCATACGCTTTGTCTATTCCTAGCTTGGTGATGTCTAGCGTTGTTGACCCACCCAAACGAACTTCAAGATCCGGCAATTGCTCAGCAACCTTGTCTCGGAACGCTTTTTTGGTGTCACCATACTGCTCTGCCCACTTATATTTCTCATCCGGTGGAGCTTGCTGCCCAAGAATTGAGTAGGCAATTTGGCTCCCTCTGTCCTCGATAATATCGCCCCATGTTTTCTCATTCTTAAGGTCGAAGTTCTTTTCTTCTGCCTTAAGTACTGAGATGATTTTTGCCTTCTGCTGTTCGCTGAGGTCTTCCGAATACTGCAAATCCCAGTCTTGGTTTGACTCATCATAGCGATAATAGCGTGTCCCACAGGTTGGCATAAGATGAAGCTTGAGCAACGCATGACTCGGGACACTTATCCGGTCAATTACTTGAATTTTGAACTGTTCGAACTTGCCGCCAGAAATAATACAAACCTCGTACTTATCGAGCAGCTGACCGAACAGCTCAGCCATCTGATCACTCATGGCAGATTTGGAAATTGACAGAGTATCATCCAGATCAAATGCTATAAGTTTTTTGGTCATAGTTGGTTAGCCTTCCTTGTTTTCTGTTGTTTCTTCTTTTGCCTTGATGGCCGCAACGGCATCTTTGACCTTCTGTGATTTATCGGTGCGCATGACCAACAGGCCGTGTTCTGTGTTTACAACCGTGACGTTGTCCAGCCCAATCACTGCAACAGGTCGCTTGCAGTCGTTGCGCACATACACTTGCTCACTCTCGATGATATGCACGTTGTCACCCGTAATAGCGTTGCCAATTTGGTCTTGCGAGCTCACCCTGTGCACATCATCAAAGCTGCCCACGTCCATCCAGTCAAAACTGCCAGGCATAACCAGCAGATTGGTCGCCTTCTCCATCAGTGCAATGTCTATCGCTTCTTTTTCGAAGTCCAGGTAAATTGCGTCGCGCTCTTCGTTTGTATCTGCATGCTCAAGTCGCTTGAGTTGTTCACCCCAGTGACTACTGCCGAAGTCGTGAATCGCTCGCTCAAAGACTTCATATGGTGCAACAAAATACCCTGCATTCCAGAAATATTCACCACTCTCAAAGTATTGCTTAGCGAGTTTGTACTCTGGCTTTTCTTTGAAGCTCTCAATCTCATAGACATTCTCTTCGCCGTTGAAGATATCACCCTTGTGCACATAGCCATATTTAGTATCCGGCTGGGTGGGCTCAACCCCAAGCAAACAGATACGTTTGTGCTGTGCTGATACTCGCCCAGCCATAGAGATAGCCCGAGCGAATCCGTTGGCATCTCGTACGTGATGGTCTGCATGGATAGAGGCGATTGGTTCATCGTGCGCATGTCGTGTACTGATAAACTGCACGGCGTTCAGAATGCACGGCATGGTGTCGCGGCGGGCGGGCTCTATAATGATTTGCTCGGGTTTTAGCTCTGGCAATTGACTAGCCACATGGTCAGAGTGCCCCGCTTCTGTTGAGATATATATCTTGTCGATACTAGTAATACGCTTAGCACGGGCAAACGTACTCTGCAGCAGAGAAGTGTTGCCAACAATGGTGAGCAGGTGTTTTGGGTAATCAGGAGTAGACAGCGGCCACAGACGCGTCCCCGACCCTCCTGCAACTATGAGTACTATCATCTGCTTACATGTTACCAAGCCAGAGCACCATGCACAACTGTGCTATTTACCTTGATTTTTTGTCATGCTTGTGGTAAGATTCTCTCTAGTGAATAGCTATAAAAACATAGGAACCACTATGACAAAACAAAAAAAGTCTCAAACTAAAAAATTACTGATAATTGGCTTAGTGCGCAATTTTCACAAAACATAATTTGTAATGGATATGTTTCTTGTTCCCTTGCTCTTTGAGAAGTATATTCAAGATTATTAGCGAGTGGCATGAGACCTAAATCCAAATACTTCTTTAATTTTCTACTTCCGCAAACTCTACATTCAGTATGTGGTGTTGCAATACTTTTTGAACTTTTATAATCAATCCATTTTTGCAAATTCAATGAAGTATCTTGTGGTGTAATAAAATTAGTATCTTCTAATTTAACACCAATTACATTTGGATTACGTCTTACTGCATAATCGTAAAGTGTTTTCCTTTCAGTACCTATGTTTAGTACTCCTGTTAGTGGGCTTAATGTTGCTTCTAAAATAAGTGGTGCTATCACATCTACATAATCTTTGCTAGTCCATTTATCTATAAAAGCCTCTTTGTAGTCAAATGTATTTGCACCAAATGAAGTACGAATTATCAAATGATTTTTTACTGCGCTTGTTGCTATTTCCCCTGCAAGTTTTGTTTTTGCATAAAGATTAAATGGGTCTATACAATCAATTTCTTTATAGTTCCCATGACTGCCATCTGAATAAACATAATCAGTTGAAATATACACTAACCTAATCCCTAATTCATAACATAACATTGCTACATTAGAAGCACCAATTATATTTGTTTTAATGGCAGGTATTGGTTTCTTTTCCACTACTCTATTATCCGTTATTGCAACTGCATTTATTACTACGTCAGGTCTATTTATATACAGATACTCATGTAATGATTCATAGTTAGTAATGTCTAATTGTGAATGAGTAGGGCATAG
>CALMSM010000097.1 GCA_937872425.1 uncultured Candidatus Saccharibacteria bacterium | reverse complement strand
CTGCATCGTAGTCGTAGTGCGGGTTGTAGTAATACCCTGATATGGCAAAATCGATAGCACGCGCCGTGACAGTAGTGCTTGGTTTTTCTTCGGCTCTTGCTAGGCCTGCGAAGTTACTAGTCGTCCAGCCTTTTGCCTTTTGGAGCTCAAGCAGTTGCGCCCGGCTGGTGTAGAGGTTATGAGGAGCGTAGCGGCTAGTGATGCGCTGGTAATAGCTGGGGTTGTAGGCTTGGTCAAGGTCTTTGAAGCCTTCGTTACGGATTTGGGCTAGGGCTTCCCCACTGCCGCCTGCGTGGGCTACTGGTGCATCATATGGTTTGATGAAGTCTAGGTAATATGGGCGTACTGAGCGAACTGGCCCGATGTAGTCAGGGTTGGACTCTTGAAATAGCGTGAGGAATCGAGTAATACCACCCTCGGCGATGGCTTCGTATACGACGCCTGCGTCTTTGAGTCCTGCCTGTGGGCGAGCATCGGGACTATTTTCTATCATAACTGCTGTCACGGGCGTGGTGTCGTTTGTGCCGACGGGTACAGTTATGCCAGTGAGCTTTGATGCTTCGGTCGTTGCTTTGGGTACTTCTTCTTTCTTCTGCTCCACAATCATTGCGGGCTTGGTGGGTTCTTTCTGCAGTAGTTTCCACGTGAGGTATCCACCACCAATAGCTAATATACCAATGACTACCCCTGCAGTGGTCCACTGTTTTTTAGTGAGGTGGAGGCCACGACGTTTTTTTGGTGGCTTTTTGCCACTTGCAGCAGACTCTTGGTCTAATTCATTGTGGGCTGGCTTGATGGTTTCTTCCTGTTTGGCGACTTCCTCTGGTGGTACGAAGTCGCTCGCACTCAGTGTGTGCTCGGTTTTTGGTTTTTGCTCCATGCGTCAAGTATACAACGCTTATGCTAAGGAGTAAATATGCCTAATACGGTGTGATAGCGATTGGCCCAGGGTTCATCAGGCCGTCGACAGTCTGTGCTTGTTGGATTGCCTTGAATGCGATGTAAGCATCAAAGGGGCTTATTCCATGTGCCATGCCCTGCTGTATAGCGTCGGACAATGTGGGCTCGGCAGTGCGCATGGCAGCGCCGGCTTCGAGGCATGACTGTGCTGCTGTGGCCGGGACATTGTCAATTCTGCGGGGTTGCTCGCACGACCCACACATCGCTTCGACAGAGAAGCGCAGAGGGTCTGCCTCAATAACAATGACGCTTGTTGTCTCGTCGACAGTTATCCGCTGCTCTCCGCATCCGTTCCGGCAATCAAATTTCAACTCATGTTGTTGTGGTGTGTCTAGCATGTATCTTTTAATTATACCACAAGCGGTTATGATTGTAAATAGAATAACAGCGTAGGGATTTTGCAAAAACAATAAAAATGGCCTAGTATATATCTATGAGTACGGGCGACGAGCGAGAGCCAACCCTTCCTGCGGAACAGCTTCACGAAGTATCTGCATCGCTTGATTGTGCCACTGACGCCCTTGGCCAGGCGCTCGCAGGTCTTACGGTATCTGTGGGATTTGTTGAATCACTCGGCACGGCAGATACTGACTTGCTCCGAGATAAAGCTGCAAAACTCACTGATTTGCTGTCATCAGTCTCTGGCGTGCTGGGCGTATCAATTACCAAAAATGAACAATTCGAACTTCGAACGGAATCCGAGAAGCGCCTGCACGCCTGGTCGCGCGAGTCAGAGGATGCTGAGCCCTTGACTCCACGCGAAGCATTTATCTTGGGCGCGATATTTGATGCACCTTACCGGTCGATTAACACAGTACTAGATATACCAACCATGGCTCGGTTGCAGAGCCAAAAACAAAGGCACCGCGTAGCATATGAGTTATTGCAAAAGGTCCATGACGGCATGGAGGTTGATGGGCGACGTTTGTGTGTCGGACCAAAGCAGTATGGGCGTGGGAGAGATTTGTGGTTTGTTGATCCTGATAAGATTGATGACTCAATCCGTATTGAGCCACTGTTTGACCGGCCAACCCCAGCGCCCGCTGCCGCCAAGCCCAGACCGTCAGAATTGACACAGGCATCAGGCGACGAGTATTTGTGGGCAAGAATTCAAACACAATGTCAGGCCGAGGGCACGGTTAAGCTGACAGAGCGAGATGTCCGAGTGCTATTGGCAATGCATAGCCAATCGGGTAGAAGATTTAGTACGTCGTCTGGTGATTTGGCAGAGTTATTTGGGCTTGAACACGGCACTGGTACGATGTATAGCACAACACGACGATTTGTTGCGAAGCTGGAGGACGGCGCAGTAGTAGATGGCCGTCGTTTGCGAATTGGTGAAGCCCGAAGCAGGTTCGGGCGTGAACTATGGTTCGAGCCAATTGAGGGTACCGAAACACCGTCGCCGGAAACCCAGGCTGTTGGCTCTACTCAAATAGAATTCAATCCAGCTACTGAGCTAGCAGCTGGGACCTTGTCTCCTGCAAAAGCAGAAGCGCCCACTATGCCTAGCCCAGCCGTGGAGCTGGAACAGCCAGATGCGCCGGCGGCTGAGCCCGTCGAGCCTATGCGCGTACTAGAAGAGCTTGAGCCTATGCCCCACCCTCTGCGGCACCCCACAGCCTATACGCAGCTTACTGAGCCTGAGGCAATGCTCATGGCATACTTTATTGATCATGCAGGCATGAAGGTTGAAATTCATGACTTATGGACATTTGCTCAAGACACGGGGTTAGATATGGACAACATGAGGACAGTTGAGCATGTTGCAGCCAAGCTAGCCAAAGACCCCTTACTCGGTGACTTGTTCACTGTCTTGAAGGGTACCAAAGAAAAGCCACAACCCACCAGCTACATGCTCGACGCCTCGGCCGTGGCCGTTGTCAAGCAGCAGTCTACCCCCTCAGGGGTTGTGCCCCGTGGCGAGTCAAAAGGTACAGATGCAGAAACGGAAACCCCTCCAGATAAACCAGCTGGCGACAGAGCAATCGGCACAGTGAGAATTGCGCCCGGTACGTCTCGGGACGAGGCAGTTAATACCATCGTGAACAATATTTTAGATGGTGTTGATGCTTCGCCAGACTCTTCTGTGCCTCTTAGTACGATACGAAAAGCGATCAGTCAGGCAAAGACCGAGATAGAGCCGGATGATACGAATTCGGCGGAACGACTTGCCGTATGGCAGCAGTACTATGATGCTGCAATCGCGAGCGCACAGAAGTAGTAGACTATCGGATCTCTTTATGCGGCGATAGCATCAATGCTGTTTTGTAGTCGTGTTACTGCGCGGTATCTCCCAAGGACAGCGAGCGTGTCGGCGAGACCTGGGCTCGAGGCTGCCCATGTGGTGGCTATGCGGATTAGACTGAACAATACGGCTGGTTTTTGCTCTGTTGTTTCGAGCAGATTGTTGAGTCTGGTTTGCAAATCTTCTGCGGTGAAGTCACTCGCCTGAATTGTTTCAAGACTTGCTCGCAGAAAATCTAGCTGTTGTTGTTTGTCGACTTTTTTGAGTTGTTTATGGGTGGTGATGAGCTCGAGGTTCACAGGAAGGTCGTTAAAGAAAAAACTGGTAAGCTCGGGGATTTCTCCGAGGTATTTGAGCCTATCGTGGATTGTTGCAAGCACTGATTTTTTGTAGGCATCATCATAGTTTGCTGCGGCTTCTGGCCAAAACGGCGCGGCTAGCTCACATAGAATGTCGAGTGGTTTCTGGCGAATAAATGAACCATTTACCCAGTCGAACCGCCTGGTATCAAAGTGCGCACCACTGCGCCCTACTCGCTCCAGGCTGAATTTTTTGATTAGCTCGTCGGTAGTGAATACCTCCTGCTCTGTCCCGTCGTTCCAGCCAAGCGTTGCAATGAAGCTGCGGAGTGCTTCGGGCAGATAGCCGTCACGAATATAGTCCAGCACGTCTTTGGCGCCGTCACGCTTGCCGAGTTTTTTGTTGCCCTGCTCGTTAAGAATGTGTGGCATGGTTGCAAGCACCGGACGCGTCAGCCCCAGGGCTTCGTAGAGATTTAGATAGTTTGGTTGACTAGCAATGAACTCTTGACCACGAATAATATGAGTAATTTCCATTTCGGCGTCGTCAACAATATGGCAAAAGTTGTATGTCGGGTAACCGTCTGACTTAATCAGGATAAAGTCATCGATAACTTCTGGGCCGGTCTGCAAATCACCCATGACAGCATCGTGCCATTGGTAGGCTTTGGGTTCAGACTTGAACCGGAGTGGCTGGCTGCCATCCCATGTGGGCGGGTTATCGGGGCGATGATTGCGATACAGGAAAGGTTGCTTGGTTGCTCTTGCTTTGTCACGGAAGGCTTGGACCTCTTCTGCGGTGTATGGATCCGCATAGGCTCTGCCCGAATCGATGAGTTTTTGTGCCCATGATTTGTAGATATCGAGTCGTTTGCTTTGTTGGTATGGTGCAAATGGTCCGCCAATGTCTGGGCCTTCATCGTAGGTGATCCCGAGTGATGTGAGGCTTTGGATTAGGTGCTCGGCAGAGCCTTGGACCTCACGGTTTTTATCGGTATCTTCTAGGCGGAGTATGAACGCACCGTTGGTCTGCTGAGCCAAAAGCCACGCAAATAGAGCTGTGCGGATGCCACCAACATGCAAATAGCCCGTGGGGCTTGGGGCGAATCGAGTTCGGACTTTTGTGTTCATATCTGCCGTAGAGTATGACGGAGTTTGTATCTGTTGGCAAGGTGGAGCGTGCTACAGGCTATTGATAATGTTTGTGAGCTGGATGCTGCTGAGGCTGGCGTCTTTAGCCTCGACCCGATACCACACACCGGCATCTACCCAGGTGGCGTTACTGCCATATAGATAGACGGTCTTGCCATTTTGCTGAATCGTTTGATAGTCAATGCTGAGGGTTTCTAGGTAGTTTTCTCGAAGTGATTCACTTGTCCAGAATGTTTTGGTCTGGGTGACGGTGTAATTGCGAGAATCTGTATTGGAAGCAAATGTCAGTGTCACCTGGCCTGGGGCATACCCGATGTCTTTTTGAATGTGGTATCCCGCCGGTGAGTAGGCCGGAATTGCGCCACTAACGCCCGCCCGTTTTGCGGCCACATTAAAGCTAATTTTGGGCATATTCTGATGGACCACGAGCCCACCGATGGCCAAGGTTAGGATAGCAACGCTTGCGATGCTTAGAGTCCGTGGCTTTACGTGGATTTTGCGGGCGATTTTGTGGTGGGTACGATCTTTGTGCTTGTCTGATTGTTGTTCATGGCTTGTTGCTTCGGCGATAGCTGACTCGAGGCGTGTCGGTGCTGCGACTGATTCTTGCGGTGCGGTTTGGTCGGGCGCGGCCACCACGGGGGCTGCAACTATTGGTGGCGCGGCGGCAGGCATGGCTGGCGTGGCTTTGGCCTCAAACCTGCCAATGAATTTGTTCTGATGAATTGCTTTGGCACGCTGAAGACGCTGGGTGTCGATGTTGACGCGAGGATCTTGTGCGCTTAGGAAGCCAGCTGGCTGAGTATCGGTGATAATGGGCTGTGCGTGAATCGCGCCGCGCATCAATGTTTGAGAGCGCTGGGTTTTTCTTTTGGTGTGGTTTGCTGGTGCCGCAACGTGTTTTTTTGGTGCCACATGCGGCGTAACCGTACGGTGTTTTTGCCGGTGGATGCCGTCGACGGAGCCTGTACTCTTGCGTGGTTGTGGCGCAGGCTTAGCAGTTGTTTTAGTAGCTGAATCAACGAGTTTGCCTGTGGTGGTGTCGTATCGTTTGCCGTTTAGCTCGATGACATGTTGTGCGCCCATTTTTTGGTCGACCCTCTTGTTTTAATCGTAGTGTATGTATGATAGCGCCATAAGCATTGTTTCGCAAGCAATTACTAGTGGTGACAACCTATACCGTAAAGTTACAAAGTCCTATATACTTGGAATGATGGAATTCCTTGACCCAAAAAAGCGTTTGGCGCATCGCAAGAAACTATTCCTTGGATATGGCCTTATTGCTATTGCGCTTGCGATGACAACAATCATTATCGTGTTTGCTGCCTATGGGTTTGATATCGACCGCAAAACAGGCGATGTTATACAAAATGGCATGATGATTATTGACTCTCACCCCGAGTCTGCAAGAATTAGCGTCAATGGCAGAGATGAAGGTAACACTAGCAAACGCCTATCTGTTCCCGCAGGCCAATACCACATAGAGCTATCGCGCGATGGGTACCGAAACTGGAAACAAGATGTCAATTTGGCGGGGAGTAGCATTGAGCAGCTTGTGTATCCGTTTTTATTCCCCAGTACATTGAGCACTAAAAACATCCAAACGTATAGCGCACAACCTCCATTGGTGAGCCAGAGCCCTGACCGTCAGTGGCTGCTAACGCAACAACCTGGCGATGCCAGTGGTGCGTTCCAACTGATTGACCTCAATGACAAGACTAACCCATCTACGACCATAGTATTGCCTGCTGGTGTTGCCTCTGCAGGCACAACTCAGAACCTTGAAGTCGTGGAGTGGTCAACTAATAACAGTGATGTCTTGCTCAAACGTACTTATGATGGCAAGACGGAGTTTTTGGTGCTAAACCGTGAGAATGTTGCCGCTAGCCGCAACGTGACGACTGCATTCCCGGGCAGACCCTTCACGGCTGTAACACTGCGGGATAAACGTGCAGACCAGTTCTATCTATACAATAGTGCAGACAAAACCCTATACAGCGCTGATACAAAAACTGGCAGCGCTACTCAGGTGGCGAGCGGTGTATTGGACTATAAGTCGTACCAAAAGGAACTAGTACTGTACGTGACGGCTGCAAACGACACATCCAAGGCCGATGTCCACTTACTGTATAAGGGCAAAGACAAAGTGATAAAAACAGTAGCAGTGTCTCCAACATATTTGCTCGACGCAGCCGACTTTACCGGCAAGATGTATGTTGCAGTGGGAAGTTCTAATGAAGGAAAACTCTACCTATTTGCCAACCCCCTGGATTCATATGGGGGCAGTCTAGACGAGACTCCTAAAACATTCCGGGCATTGTCGCTCAATGGGGCGCAGTTTGTATCGTTCTCTAACAACGCCAGATTTGTATCTGTGCAATCTGGCAGTTCGTTTGCGGTGTATGACGCGGAGACCAACCGACAATTCAAATTCGACACAAAAGTTGCTGTAGCGCCGAGTGTGAAGGCCAGTTGGATGGATGGGCACAGACTGACATTTATTGGCACTGACAATGCTACGCGAGTGTTTGATTTCGATGGCACTAACCTGCAAAGTTTGAGTCCTGGGTTTAGCGGCACCGGTGTGTATTTCGACCGAGATTACACTGCGCTGTTTACGATGGCTCCTGGCAAGGATGAGGCTACGAAGGCTGCGTTGACTCGCACGGAACTAAAAGTTACGCAGTAAATATTGCTTATTTATCACCCCCAACTCAATTCACTCTCTAATCGATAAGAACCAAAGCTGATACCTGGGGTCAGAACAGCCAGCTGGTGATACGGTGCCAGAGGCTTGGGGAGTTGCTGGGTAGCTCTGCTGGCGACGCTGAGGTGTTGGTCGCGGTACTCGCAGCGTTGGTGCTGGGGTCCGGAGTAATCTGTTCACCGGTTACAACCAAGCGGTTGGTGCTGGTGCCCGGTGGATCGCACGTGATGAGGCTAAACGTGGCCTCCTTGCCGTGTGTGTCGTTGAGCACCCCAACTTCAGTAGGCTTGACGACCCTTTTGTCGATAACTTTGTAGACATAGCGCTTGCTGTCTTTCTGAATGATAAAGGTGTCTCCTACCTCCATTCGGTGTAGCAGCACGAATGCGAACTTGTATTTACCCTTATTGAGAATGTTGTTGGACGAGTGGCCAAATATCGCACCATTACCCTTTTCTCCAGGGTTAGACGTCGTGGAATAATGTACAACTCCCTGCTCCAGACTTGCTTGAATGGATGCTTCGTCGGTGGAGGTCTGGTCGTAGATTACGGGAAGTTCAACGTTGATTTTTGGGATGATAACTTTGGGTTCGGGGCCTGCTGATGTGTTGGACGGATCGATAATGATGGAGCTGTTACTGACGTTTTTGCTTGGGGACACGAACGGTGCAATAAACCGCTCGTTGAAAAAACTAAACATAAATAGAACCACAACGATAAGTCCTGCCGAAACCCCAAAGAGTAAGGACTTCAGGTGTTCCCTTTTGCTTAGTTTGCGTTTCCGCTGGGTGCTAGCACGGGCGACAATCTGCTTTTTGATGTCTGCACCGCTGCGCTCGTCCACATGTTTTGGTTCGTCCGGCTTGGGCTGCTGTGCTGCAGGCCTGGCCGGGGCTGCCCCCTTGGCTTTGTCGTGTTCCTGATAAAATTCTTGCCAGACTTTATGCTTTTCGGCGTCAGGCAAATCTGTATAGTATTTGTGCCACGCGGTCTGAATTTCTGCCAGTGATTTGCCGGAGTTATTGAGTTGGTGCATGAAATCTTGGTGTTTAGAGCGGTGCACGCCAGCGGCTTCTGCTTCTGCGCTCTCTTCACTTGCATTTGGTTCATCTGCGAAGAGGTCACTAAGCTTGCTACGGATGAGGTCTGCTGCAGCATTTTTGTCGTAGGGGGCGTCTGGGTTGGGGATTGGGTCGATAGTTTTCATGATTGTTATGCTAGTACTAACAGAGGCTAGTATAGTATAATCTTGCTGTTCAGCCTAACTAGCTCGCACCTTGTAGCCTAATATGTAATGCCGGAGTGGCGGAATTGGTATACGCGCACGACTCAAAATCGTGTTCCGCAAGGATTGAGGGTTCGAGTCCCTCCTCCGGCACCAAATAAAAAGCTCAGCCTTCTTGGGTTGAGTTTTTTATTTGGTGCATAACTCCATGATTGTTGCCGCAGCTGCACGAAAATCTTCTATTGAATAGGCCGCCACCTGTGTAGCCCTGCCCCGGTCTATATTTCCCGGGCCGTCTATCCCGAAAACTGCTCGATCGAGTGGGTTGTCATAGGCCCACGGCGTAATTCGCAAAGGACGCACTGCTAGCTGGGAATCCATAATAAAACTCTGCAGTTTGAAACCTTCAACACTTCGTTTAGTCGGGGGTTTATAGCACCATGATTGTTCAAGGTGAGCGCCGTTTGTCTTACGGTCGAAGCCAACTACGGTGCCCGCCGGGAGAGTTGCTGCGTCGTCAAGTCGCATATCTTCCAATATGAGACCTAGGCCGATATTATTTCGTTTGCGAAGAATCAGTGGAGTGCCATCCTCTGCATGATACGTGCTAATTGTGCGATGGAACGCTCGATTGAGCGAAGCGCGTGGGACCTTTTTGCCCTCGGCTAAGTCTGTAACTTGCTGGAGTGCACCAATGAATGTTGGCTCGGTTTGCGGGCATGTTTCTGATGAATCACCCGAGCTGGTCAATGCATAACTTTTCTTATCATCTGGTGCTGTGAGCCCGGCGAGCGGCAAACAAAAATTGTCAGAAAATGTGCCGATGGAATCTCGGACGTTTCGGTCGAGGCCTTGATCGCTGAGTGCACTGAAGGCGCTAATCAGTAGACGATGGCTTGGCCGTGGTCTTATGCTGCTTAAGTTATTGGCCAGGCTCCCGCGCGACTGAACCACCCCACCAATGCGAGGAAGATGCATCCCTGCCATGAGGAGGGGGTCCTCAGACCTCAATATTGCTTGCTCTGTGGCGACAACGTCACGGTAATAGTCTGATACTTCACGAGCACGAATCATGCGCAAAGCTCCATGATCTGAGCAGCTGCATGTTGAAAGTCTGCTAATTCAGTTTGTGCAGCAAGGTTGCCTCGCGCTGAGTCAAAATATCGGCCACCGATGGCGTCGGTGTTAACTCCCCAAAGAGCTCTGTCGAGGGGTTTGGTATATACCCAAGGGCTGAGTCGCAATGGCTGAAGCTTGAAATTGGTACCTATTTGATACGTTTCGTATCGATAATTCCCACTTTTGTAGGGAGAATACTTTCCGGTTAACTCAGACCCATCGTTGAAATTGTCCCCAAAACCTACAAACGTTCCAGCGGGTACCAGTGTGCCATCTATGCGTACATTGGCAACCAATATACCATTATGTTCACTGGTGGTTTTGCGTATGGCGACTGGTCGGCCGTGTTCGTCGTGATATGTGCTCAGCCTGGGCTGACCACGCACAGCTTCGCCCTTTGCAACTCGGTCAATCTGCTTGATACTGCGTACGAACCTGGGCTCAGTTTCCTCACAGAAACCAACGCGAGTAACGGTGGGCCTCGCTTGGATGATTGGGGTATCAGTGTCGACCTCCACTTCGGCAAGGGGATACATATGGTCGGTCAGGAACTGCTGCGCGGCTTTACTCCTTGCCTTTCCAGGCCGTGCCGCAATCTGCAGAAAAAGTTTGTGAATAATACGATGGCTTGGCCGTGGGTCAGTTGCGTCCGGGCTAAATGTAGCGAGATGAGGCGGCCAGAAGGTATCAAATGTTGCATTGTGCATTAGGGTCACGTTGGTGCCGTTGGCAAATAGGTCACTCTTGGGATGGCTTAAAGCTGCCTCTGTGGCTACGACTCTGTCTAGGTGTTCTAGTGCCTCGGTTGCCCCAATGCTCATCATTATATTTTAACATAAAAAATAGATAAATGTCAAGTATTGACTGCGGTGGTGAGCGCTTGGAATGGTTGGTCCGGGTGCTGAAGCCACCAAACTGCACTGTGTGCAGCAACTTGTATGCGCCATGCGTCGGTGTTTTCGAGCTCAAGTTTTGTTGTGCTCACCTGCCCCCCAGAGGCTACAAACAGATTATTGAGGTATTTGACGACAATATGCGTGGGATGCTTGGTCGTGAGGTCGTGGAGTGCGGCAATGAGCTGGAGCAAGTCCATAGATTGGGTGATTGCTGGGGTGAAGTGGGCTGCTGTGGCGAGCTTTTGCAGCTGAGCCATAGTGATAACCATCGTTGTGTTTGGGCGATTGAGCGGGCTCTGTGGCAGACTCACGAAGTATTCTACTGCATCTTGGGTGAGCGTGATGGCGCCCGTGTGTTTGACCATAAAGGCCTCTAGTAGTATAGACGTTTCGCTGTTATGGCCAAAGTCCCCAGCCAAGAGCACGCCATCGCTCCACATAGCCAGGTCAAGCAGTTCTCCTAAGGCGGATTTGGCAAAGCTGCCACTCGGCGTACTGGCTCCATATTCGGCTGGCGGGAACAATTTGCTAACGGTGCGCTGAAGCTTGTTGGGTAGCAACACCCTGCAAACGCCGACACCGGCATCTGTTGCTGCCGTGAACGCCTCGGCCGTGGCGGCAAAGCTGTGCTGGTTGCCTCCCACGATGAGTAATTTGCCTGCCTGATCACGACGTTCTGGCTTGCTCCACAGCATATCTGGGAACGCCGGGCTATCGCTTGTTTGTTTGACCCAATAGTTGTTCATCCGTGCAGTATATCCAATATGTGGAAAAGGATGTAAATTATGAGGAGAATAGTAGCTAAGACCCAAGGTTTTTTATGTTTTAGCCGACGGCCCTGCTCGGCAACGACGTTGGCTGTTGCGTTGGCTACACGGGCATCGCTGTAGCGGTGGGTGTTTTCTTCAAACTCGGCATGTAACCAGTTTGCCAGCTGGAGCCCACTTTGGATACCGGCCTGGTCTAATTTGAAGGGTGTTTCGCTGTAGGCGTAGATATGGTTATCGATTACTTCGATGTCGTAGTTGGTCATGTATTGCTTCAGGAGTTGCATCAGCTCTGGGGTTAGCCAGTACAGTACATCAGTACCATAACCTGGCGGGCAATGTACATTGAAATATTGGCTAAAATCTCCTTCGAGTTCGATTTTTTGGTCGTCACCAAATCCACCAAGGTTGCTAAATCGTTTCATAAAGTTGTTACTAGTGGCATCGAGGAGTACATTTGGCAGGCGTCTACTGATATCACACCGAACCACACCAAAGTCGAATACACGAGTACTCTTGCCCGAGCCAGTAACGTATTGGTAGTTCGCCATGGTTAGACGCCCTGGCCCAGGAACCACAAACCCGCCCGTAAACGTCTGGCTGTGACCGAGCTTGAATAGCACTCCCTGCTCTTGGCTCGGTCTACCATCAAGGTACTGTAGGCTGTTAGCGGTCGCGAATGCCCTGCGCCGCATGTTGTTTGCCATGAAATGAGCCAGTAGTTTCCATAAGACATAGTACATTGAGTACGCACATGCTAAGACCAGCAACAGTAGGCCGGCAATTCTGGCTGGCATTGGGGCGGATGGTAGGAAAAACCCAAAGACTGCGATGTAAGCAGTTACACCAAGTAAGACCTGAACGATAAGGATAGTCGGGAGAATCAGTGCTGCTAATACGCCAATCACAATTTTGCTAGTGGGCAGTGTTGTTTTGAAGTGGGCCCATAGCTCACGGTTGGTGTATCGTTTGTTGAGCGGACTATAGTCAAACTTTGCTGGGTCCATGACTCATAGTATAACTGGTTGCGGACTGATTGAAATGGTATTTAGTGCCTAAGCATAAGCGGGCCCAAATTGTGATATTTACAATTATCTTGATATATTATTGACGAATTTAACAATTTCTAGTATTGTAATGCAGATACAAACCCGTATTGATTAAAGAACAGGAGTTTTATTATGGGAAATACACTACGTAACTTGGCTATGGCTGGCGGTTTGCTTGCTGGCGCTGCGACATTGAACGGCAGCCTGCCGGAAGGCTATACTAATCCAAAAGCCGATACCTATGGTCCTGGCTCGATGCTTGCAACTGAAAAAGGCTGCGACCCCACTACTACTATTGTAGTGCTGGATGAAAATGGTGACCGTAAGGCGTATGCTGTTGGCGATATGTCAGTACGAAACAATCTATTCAACTCACCCGAGCAGAATATTGAAGACGAACTGCTCGTAACGGCAGTTGGCCGTGTTGGCACTACTGACATCACTGAAGTTGTATTTGCAAACGGACGCAACCACGATGGTGTTATCGAAGTTGTTGATGGCTTGCCATTTGACGAGACACTCGAAGCTGGTAATGAGTACCGTGTTGATGTTGAAGACCTCCGCGACGGCGAAGCCGGTCATCGTGACCTTACCTTCGAAGTCCGTGAAGGTGTGCGCAAAGCAACTCTCACTGTGGAGCCTGCTAGCCAGAACCCTACGGACGGCGTTGAGTTAACGCTCGTACAGGACTGCGGAACATACGCGCCAGTCGCTAACTAAACTAAGTAGATTCTACTTATCACTATAGCCCCATTGGTTTTTTGCCGAAGGGGCTATTTTGTATATGGGGCTGGTCGAAGAATGTGAGTCGTAGTACTGTGTAGCTATGACAGAAACGGTGTGGCCTGAGCAATCGTATACTTCTGCGGATAAGCGCGTCCATCATCAGTTACAGGAAGAGATGGTGGGTTCATCACACGGGATGCTTTTTACGCCGCGTGAGTTTGGACATGAGCATGATTCGTTGGGATTGATGCATTTGGAAAACGCCCATATCCCTGCCCTGCCGTTTAACGCCGAGCGGTTCGCGTGGCTCAAAAAAGAGATTCTGTGGCCGCTGATTATCACCGAGGATGCGTTCAATAACTTGGTGGATGGTATGGATGAGGCGCTACAGCGCGATGAGGTTATTGACCATTTGTCTTCGCCCGAACGCGGTTCACTTGTATGGGGCAGCAACCATATATCATATGCTGATGTCGCGGCGTTTGAGGCAGCACGCACCGAAGTGAACGTTCGCCGAGGTATTGGCGAGCCAACGCTTGGTCATCATGCGATAGCCTCGCGACTTGTGTCGATGTTTGCAATGCCTGGGTTGTTGGACGGTGTACAACAAGGCTATGTAGTTGATGATGGCTTGCTCTATTTGGGCGGATATTTGCAGACAGTACCAGCGTCTGCCTCGGGTTCTCGGCTTCGACATCTAGCCGGGAGCGATGTGAACGCGCCAGTCCGTCAGAAATTCCATCAGCTACTCAACAGAGGTTCGGAATTTTTTATTGCGCTGAGCGGCACACAAGATAAGCCAAACGACGATAAGTCGGCGCTTGTGATGGACACGGTCAGTCGTGGTACGGTTGCGCTTCTGACTGAACCAAACGAAGTAGAGGGTGCTGAGCGAGTTATGACGATTCCGGTATTCATCGATTGCAATCCGTTTACGAATGGTAGTTTTAGCGGCGCTGTGGATGCAACATTTCGGATGTTATCACCACGATTCCTGCGTGGTGAACATGACATGACGGCTACGATGGAGGACATAGCAAGAGTAGGCACGATTGAAAAGCGGTCCGGTACCTTGCCAATCGAATATCGTAAGCCAACTGTCGTTGGCCAGGCACTGGGCAAGATGGGGGTTGGCTCTAAGGACGCTGGTGTCTACAAAGACTAACAAAGACTAATCGTTGGTCTTGCCGGCGCGGTATTGTTGCTTGATTTTTTGGTAGTCATCAAGGCTGTCGTTGTCGGCATTGAATATGGTCGTGGGGTATTTCTTCTGCAGGCGTTCGAACTTAGCCATAAACGCGGTCGTGATGTCTATGTCCTGGGATGCAGCAAAGTTGAGGCAGTTAAATATCACATCTGCGAGCTCGTCAGCTACTTCGGCCTTGTCAGGTTCGCCATCACGCTCCCATACGTAGTGCTCCATCAGCTCTGCGGCCTCGATTGCTATATTCATAGCGAGGTTTTTTGGTGCGTGGTGCTTGCCCCAGTTGCGGTCTTTGCCAAACTTGGCAACGATGTCTTTGAGTTCTTGGAACGTAGTGGTTGTATCATTTACCTGCTTCATGTCGCTATTGTACCACTAGGCGGTGGACAGCTGTTTTGATTTACTCAAAAATGGTATACCATGCAATTAGCCGCATAGATAAATCAGGAGATATGAGTATGCCTATACAAGGAATGGAAATTGACCCAACACGCGACGCAGCGCTAGCTGATGGGCTAACCGGTGCCGCAGAACGATTACTCGATCAACATTTGGACGTTGCCAAAACGTGGTATCCACATGAGTTTATGGATTTTGATGTAGCGCAAAGTTTTGACCCTGATATAGCTTGGAGGCCTGAAGATTTCCCGATGCCTGATGGCTTGCGGAGTGCTTTGTTTGTGAACCTCCTTACCGAGGATAACTTACCGTACTATACTGACCTCATTTTGGGAGATTTTGATCGAAATCATCCGTTTGCTGAGTGGGGGCGTCGGTGGACCGCCGAAGAAGGTCGGCATTCTGAGGTAATCCGGGGGTGGGTTCATATATCAAGAGCGCTTGATCCACGTGAGCTCGAAGATGCTCGCATGGACCAAGTC
>CALMSM010000096.1 GCA_937872425.1 uncultured Candidatus Saccharibacteria bacterium | reverse complement strand
ACAGCTGTACGATGGCCGCACCGGTGGCGCCTATAAAGAGCGCACCACGGTCGGTAGCATGTATATGATTAAGCTAAACCACATGGTTGCAGATAAAATCCACGCCCGCTCGACCGGTCCATACACTATGGTCACGCAGCAGCCACTTGGCGGTAAGGCGCAAAACGGTGGTCAGCGCTTTGGGGAGATGGAAGTCTGGGCTCTCGAAGCCTACGGCGCCGCTCACACGCTGCAAGAAATGCTTACAATCAAGTCAGACGATGTATACGGTCGTAGCAAAGCGTACGAAGCTATCATCAAAGGCACACAGATTGTTGGGCCAAAGGTTCCAGAAAGCTTCAATGTCTTGGTTAAAGAGTTGCAGGGTCTCGGTCTCAAGATCGACATGGTTGCCTCTGACACCATCATCGACGCAGAGCAGATTCTAGCAGAGACCATCAAAGAAGAAGGTGAACACCCATCAGATATTGAAGTTCCTGAACCAACTGCTTCAGAAGTAGACGTTACCGAAACAGCTGTTGCTGAAGAGTTTATCGTCATGGAAATGGACGATGACACCCCCGCAACAACCGTATTAGCCGGAAGTGACGATGACGATCAAATTGACCAAGAGGAGGAGGCATAAACATGAAACGATATAGCCACGGAACCGACATTGCCGACTTTGATGCAGTACGCCTAGCGGTAGCTAGCCCTGCGGATATTCTGGACTGGTCATATGGTGAAGTCACCAAACCAGAAACTATCAACTACCGTACACAGAAACCAGAACGCGACGGACTATTCTGTGAACGAATCTTTGGCCCAGTCAAAGACATCAACCCACATGACACTAAATACAAAGGTGTTCGTTCGCGTGAAGCTGCCGTCGACAAGAACGGTGAAATCGTTACTCGTAGCATCGTTCGCCGCGAACGCATGGGTCACATCACGCTTGCAGCACCAGTTGCACACATCTGGTTCTTGCGTGGCACCCCAAGCGCCATTGGCCTGCTTCTTGGCATGACGGTCAAAAATCTCGAGCGCGTTGCATACTTTGCCAGCTACATCATCAAATCTGTTGACACCGAAAAGCGTGACCAAATCTTGGCTGACAAAGAAGCTGAGTTTGCAGCAGCTAAAGAAGCTATCAAGCTTCGATTTGAAGAAACAGCAAAGGCAGAAGACGCTGACGTTAAGGCATTGGCCGAGCAGCAGACCAAAGAACTAGCAGATGTAAGCGAAGAGTTCGATGAATTAAAGTCCCAAATTACTTCACTCGACAAACTTAACCTCATCAGCGAAAACGATTACCGCGCATTGCCAGACGAGCTTGCCGACATCATCGAAGTTGGCATGGGCGGCGCATCATTGCTTGACCTATTGGCAGAAGTTGACTTGGCTGTGTTGATTGCAGAACTAAGCGAAGAAGCCGAAGAAGCAAAAGGCCAACGTAAGAAGAAAATCATGAAGCGTCTCAGGCTGCTCGAAAGCATGCAGCGTGCTGGCATTGAGCCATCTAGCATGTGTGTTAGCGTATTGCCAGTGATTCCTCCAGACCTGCGTCCTATGGTGCAGTTGACCGGTGGTCGCTTTGCGACTTCTGACCTTAATGACCTCTACCGACGTGTCATCAACCGCAACAATCGTCTCAAAAAACTAATCGACCTTAATGCACCAGAAGTTATTCGCCGCAACGAGCAGCGTATGCTTCAGGAAGCCGTTGACGCACTGATTGACAACAACAACGCTCGTTCTGGTCGCGCCGTCGCCGCAACTGGCCAACGACGTCGCCTGAAATCTCTGAGTGACATGCTCAAGGGTAAGCAGGGTCGTTTCCGTCAGAACTTGCTTGGTAAGCGTGTTGACTACTCTGGTCGCTCGGTTATCGTTGCCGGTCCAGAACTCAAGATGTACCAATGTGGTCTACCAAAGATGATGGCACTCGAGCTGTTCAAACCATTTGTTATCGGCTGGCTGATTGCTAATGACTACGCTCACAACATCCGCTCCGCAACACACATGATTGAGGCAGGCGAGACAGCTGTATGGGACGCGCTCGACGACGCCATCCGGGGCAAATACGTGCTCCTCAACCGTGCACCATCATTGCACCGTTTAAGCATCCAGGCCTTCCAACCAGTGCTTATCGAAGGCCGCGCTATCCAACTGCACCCTCTTGTGTGTAAAGGTTTCAACGCTGACTTCGATGGTGACCAAATGGCTGTACACCTTCCACTCAGTGACGCTGCACAGAAGGAAGCCCGCGAGATTATGGCTAGCAACAAGAACTTGTTGAAGCCTGCCGATGGCACACCAATCTTGCACATTGAGCAAGATATTGTGCTTGGTTGCTACTATCTAACCTATGAACCGCCCGTGGCTAAGCCATCAACAAAGGCACCACATTCATATATGGGTATCGAAGAAGCGGTTATGGCTCGCGACAATGGCAGCATTACGCTGCAAACTCGTGTACGTGTACCATTCCGTGGCGAAATCCGTACCACAACACTTGGCCGATTGCTTTTCAACGAGCTGATGCCAGAAGGCTTCCCGTTCCAAGACGAAGCAATGACCAAGAAAAAACTTGGAAGCGTTATGGCGCAAATCTACCAGGAGTACGGTCAAGAAGTCACAGCTGAGATTGCTGACGAACTCAAAGACGCTGGTTTCTTCTACGCAACAAAGTCAGGTCTTTCAATGGGTATGGGCGATTTTGCTCTCGTCGAAGGCATGCCGAAGGTTCTCGCCGATGGTGAGACTAAGACAGCAGCTATCAGCGAGCAGTACGAACAAGGGTTCATCACTGAGGAAGAGCGCTATCGTTTAACTGTCGACAACTGGACGAAGATCGATACGCAGATTCAGAACATGCTCGCTACCCAGATGGAAGGCAGCACATCAACGATGTCTATCGCCATCACATCTGGTGCTCGCGGTAACATCTCGCAGATGAAAATGTCCGTTGGTATGCTTGGTGTCTTCTCTGACGCCACTGGTCGCGCCATTGAGCTCCCGGTTAAATCTGGTTATGTCCAAGGTTTGACGCCACTCGAGTACTTTACTGGTACTCGTGGTACTCGTAAGGCGCTGATTGACATCGCGCTCAAGACAGCCGATGCTGGGTACTTGACCCGTCGTTTGGTCGACGTTGCACAAGATGTCTTCACGATTGACGACGACGATACTGATCCAGGCTTTGCAATGCTTCGTGCAGATGCAGACGCCATCGGTGTGTCGTATGCAACTCGACTCGAAGGTCGTTACCTAGCTCAGCCACTCAAGGGTTACGGAAAAGCCGGTGACCAGATTAGCCCAGCACTCGCGGCTAAGATTGAGGCGGATGAAGCCGTCGATGGCGTGCGTATCATGAGCGCCTTGTCATGCACAAGCGTTCGTGGCGTCCCACAGAAATCATATGGCGTTGACCCTGCAACCGGCAACTTGGTTGCTGGTCACCACCCAATCGGTGTCATTGCAGCGCAATCTATCGGTGAACCCGGTACGCAGCTGTCACTCGACTCTAAACACCGTTCAGGTGCTGTTCTTGCCGACGACACCGCGCAAGGTCTCAACCGTGTTGAGGAGCTCTTTGAAGTTCGCTCACCAAAGGGCCCTGCCTACTTGTCTGACATTGCAGGAACTGTATCCGTATGGGAAGAAGGCGAAAACTACATTGTGCAGATTGCAGCAGCAGAAGATGACAGTGTTGAGCTCGCACTTGATGGACGCAAAGCGCACATTGCAAGTGGCACCGAAGTCGCTATTGGCGACGTCGTGGCTGCTCGTGATGACAACGCAGAACCCTTGATTGCGCCAATGGCTGGCAAAGCTGAAGTGACCAAAAAGTCTATCATCATTGCCCCAACTAGCAAGAGCCTCATGCGCTACGAAATCCCTGGCTACAAACAGATCATGCCAAAAGATGGCGACAAAGTTGTGGCTGGTCAGCGTCTCACAAACGGTTCAATCAACCTGCATGACCTAATGGCATTGCAAGGCGTAGAGCCAACTCAGCGCTATATCATGAACGAGATCTTGGGTATGTTCGCAGGCCAAGGCCAGAACATTGCCGATAAGCACCTCGAAATCATCGTCCGGCAGATGTTCAGCCGTGTTCAGATTGAAGACTCTGGTGACAGTGACTTCGTGACTGGCGATATCGTCAGCAAGCTCGCAGTCGTTGAAGCCAACGAGCAACTCGTGGCCACCAACCAAGAGCCCGCTAAGTTCACGCAGCTGTTGCTTGGTATTACCAAGTCCAGCTTGAGTACTGACTCATTCCTGAGCGCCGCATCGTTCCAAGATACCACTCGCGTTCTGATCGCTGCTGCAACAAGCGGTAAGACTGACCGTTTGGTTGGGCTCAAAGAAAACGTCATCTTGGGTCGTCTCATACCTGTCGGTACTGGCTATCGCCGCCCAGAGGGTGATGATGACCTCGTCACCGAAGAAGAGCTTGACCTCGTCGAAGAAATCTAGTAAAGTTAACAACACATATTAATGTCCGAGCCCTACAGATGGCATCTGTATGCAGCGGTAGACAAGGAGAACCACATGCCAACTATTAATCAGTTAGTGCGCAAACCGCGCGTTAAGGCGACTACTAAAAGTAAGTCACCAGCACTACAGCGCGTCACTAACAACCTCAAAACCAAAAACTACGAAAAGCCAGCGCCATTCAAGCGCGGCGTCTGTGTCAAAGTAACCACCAAAACACCAAAGAAGCCGAACTCAGCCCTTCGTAAAGTTGCGCGTGTGCGCTTGAATAATGGTTATGAAGTATGGGCATACATTGGCGGCGAAGGTCACAACTTGCAAGAGCACGCTGTGGTTATGATTCGTGGTGGACGTGTCAAGGACCTTCCAGGTGTGCGTTATCACATCGTTCGTGGTCACCTTGACCTTCAGGGTGTACAGAACCGCAAACAAGGCCGCAGCAAATACGGTGCCAAGAAGGAGAGCAAGTAATGCCGCGTAAAGTCACCAAATCTCTCGTTCGAGACATCAAGCCAGACCGTCAATATGATAGTGTACAGGTCCAGCGTCTGATTAACCGCGTTATGTTGAACGGTAAGAAGCAGCTAGCAGAGCGTCTTGTGTATTCTGGTATGCAGACTGCAGCAGACAAGCTTAAGGTACAGAATCCTCTTGACGTGTTTGAACAAGCTATGAAGAATATTCAGCCACACATGGAGACTCGTTCTCGCCGTGTTGGTGGTGCCAACTACCAGATTCCATTTGAGGTCAAAGGCCAGCGCCAAAACCACCTCACCATGATGTGGTTTGTCGCAGCCGCTCGTAGCCACAAAGGCATGAGTATGGCTGATCGTATTGCAATCGAGCTAACTGACGCATACAACAACACCGGTATCGCAGTCAAAAAACGTGAAGACAACCACAAGATGGCAGAAGCCAACCGTGCATTCGCCCACTTTGCCAAGTTCTAGGTAAACAGTATATGGCACATTGGAGCTGGGTAGAGGCCGACAATCATATCGAGTTTGCATATGCAGAAGCGGGGGTGGCGCCAGAAGAGCGTCTCCGCCCAGCCGTGTCACGCACAGCTGAACCAATTTCAAGCCCCAACCTCGAAGGCTACCCGTACAAAGACAACATACTAGGCAGGCTCGCGGTGCTCGGCGAAGACCATGGTACCGAACCACGGGTAGAGCTAGTATTTGAAATGGCGCCAATCATTGCCCAAAACGCTTCATAGCACAACCGCAGAGCATTGCTTTTTTTCGAGTTTTCAGGCACAATATCAGGGAAGGTTTACTGACCCGGTATTTTCTGTGAGCCAGTAACAGACAACATTATCACCACTAATCTGATCGAGGAACCATGGCAGACAAAACAACCCCAATGAACAAAATCCGTAACATGGGCATCATTGCCCACATTGACGCTGGTAAGACCACGACAACAGAAGGAATCCTATACCGCACTGGCTTGAAGCACAAGATTGGTGCTGTGCACGAAGGCGGCACCACAACCGACTGGATGGCTCAGGAGCGTGAGCGTGGTATCACAATCGTCTCCGCTGCCGTGACTTGTTATTGGAAGGGTCACCAAATCAACATTATTGACACCCCGGGTCACATCGACTTTACGGTTGAAGTTGAGCGTTCACTCCGTGTGCTTGATGGTGCGTGCGTTGTTTTCGACGGGAAGATGGGTGTGGAGTCACAATCAGAGACCGTATGGCGCCAAGCGACCAAATACGGTGTGCCTCGCATATGTTTTATCAACAAAATCAACCAAACCGGTGGCGATTTCTACAAATCACTCGACACGATTCATGCTCGTTTGAGTAAGCGTGCATTCCCAATCCACATCCCGATTGGATTCGAACAGAGCATCAATGGCCTTATTGATCTCGTCAGTATGAAGGCCTACACCTACAAGGAGTTCACAGACCACGAGCTCGTTGAGGAAGAAATCCCAGCTGACATGCTAGACAAGGCCAAGAAATACCGCAGCCTCCTTATAGAGAACGCTGTGGCAGAAGACGAAAAAATTCTCGAGAAATACTTTGAAGTTGGCGAAGAAGGTCTCAGTGAAGACGAGGTCCGCGCAGCTGTCCGTACAGCAACACTCGGTGGTAACTTCTTCCCAGTTACTGGCGGCGATGGCCGTGGTGTGATTGTTGAGAAAGTGCTTGACCTTGTTGCGGACCTTTTGCCAAGCCCCGAAGATCGTGGCAGCACCTGGGGTACACACCCTAAGACTGGTGACGAAATTGAACGCAAGCCAAACGCCGAACAGCCAATGGCCGGATTGGCATTTAAGATTACAACCGACCCATTCGTCGGTAAACTTGCGTACTTCCGCGTCTATTCAGGCAAAGTAACAGCTGGTAGTTATGTTCTGAACTCGTCCAATGGCGAAAAGGAACGCATCGGACGCATCGTCCGTATGCAGGCCGACAAACGTGAAGATGTGACTGAAGTCACCGCTGGTGACATCGCCGCTATCGTTGGCCTCAAGGCTACGACAACTGGCCACACACTTTCTGACCCGACTAACCCGATTGTGCTCGAGAGCATCGATTTCCCAGAGCCACCTGTTAGTATCGCTATTGAGCCAAAGACCAAGTCTGACCAAGAAAAGATGTCATTGGCCCTGCAGCGCTTGGCGGAAGAAGACCCAACCTTCCGCGTCCGCGTTGACGACGAAACTGGCCAGACCATCATTAGTGGTATGGGTGAGCTTCACCTTGAAATCTTGGTAGACCGCATGAAGCGCGAATTTACCGTCGAGGCCAATATCGGGCAGCCACAGGTTGCCTATCGTGAATCAATTCGCAAGAGCGATATTGAAGTTCAGGGTAAATTTATCCGTCAATCAGGTGGTCGTGGTCAGTACGGTGACGTATGGTTGCGTATTAGCCAAAATGAACAAGGCAAGGGCTTCGAGTTTATCAACTCCATCAAGGGTGGTGTTGTCCCAACTGAGTACATCAAGCCAGTCCAGCAAGGTATCATCGAGGCAATGGCTAACGGTGTTATTGCCGGCTACCCAGTCGTTGACATCAAGGCAGAGCTGTACGATGGTAGCTACCACGATGTTGACTCCAACGAAATGGCCTTTAAAATCGCCGGTTCTATGGCGTTGCAAGAAGGTGTCAAGCGCGCATCTCCTGTGCTCCTCGAGCCCGTCATGAAAGTTGTCGTTGTTACTCCTGAGGAATTCATGGGTGAAGTAATCGGCGACCTGAACAGTAAGCGTGGTCGTATCGAGTCTATGGAAGACCTCAGCTCTGGCATCAAAGAAATCACAGCATTTGTACCGCTAGGCGAAATGTTTGGGTACACCACAAACCTACGTAGTAATACGCAAGGTCGCGCAAGTTCAAGCATGGAACTCGACCACTACGCAGACGTACCAAATAACGTTGCTGAAGCTATCATTGCCAAAAACAGCAAGTAAAATTGACAAAATATCATAACACTAGTATAATAGTGTTATGTTATGTCCCGAGAAATTAGTTACAGCAGCACATGATGCGCTTGATGCAATGGATTCGGGTGAGCCAGAACCGAATACTCCCACGGGGTGTGACCCAGGGTGTAGCGGGCCGGTTATAGAAGTACGCTCAAACCCCGTACGGCGAGCAATGCACAGCCTGATGCCCAGTATAGTTACCAGAGAAATCGAAGTCCCCGTGTGCAAACAGGTGAGTACTTTACAAACGCCCTAACTTTATCTATACTACATCAGTAACTCGTGCGAGGTATTGCCTCCATGTAGACGAAAATAACCAGTAAATAATTTAGGAGAATCACCTTTATGGCAGATTTTGACAGAAGCAAACCTCACGTCAACGTTGGTACTATGGGTCATGTTGACCACGGTAAAACCACTTTGACAGCTGCAATCACCGCAGTACTAGCGAAGAAGCTTCCAAGCGACGTTAACAAAAAAATTAACTACGACGAAATTGACAACGCTCCAGAAGAAAAAGCCCGTGGTATAACTATCGCTACTTCTCACCAAGAGTACGAGTCAGAAAAGCGTCACTATGCGCACGTTGACATGCCGGGTCACGCCGACTACGTCAAAAACATGATTACCGGTGCTGCACAGGTTGACGGTGCTATCTTGGTTGTATCTGCTGCTGACGGTCC
>CALMSM010000095.1 GCA_937872425.1 uncultured Candidatus Saccharibacteria bacterium | reverse complement strand
TGGCGAAAACGAAGGTCTATAGCCGTTTCTACGAGCCGACCGGTATTCTGATGAGCACCACCAACAGCGACCGGCTAAGCAACTGGGATGGTTTCAAAATGCAGGGCTTCTCAAATGCTGTGCTGACTAGCGCCGGATTCTCTGGTTCGGTCAAAGGTCTGCCCATCTTCGCGTCACCTGAGTATCCTGATACCTATGTGCAGGTCATCAACCGCGAACTGGTAGCGCACCGCATCTATCAGCCCATGCAGATGTTTGGGCCATTTCCATCCTACGACAGCAATGGCAACCTGGTCGGCGCTGACCAGTATTACTGCGAAGAGTTCAACGGGTCGATTGTGCCGGTGAGTCAAAAAACCTCACACGTCAAAATCGTCTAGCGCTCAAATAAAGCATAACAGATGGCAGAGCCAACGATTTATGGAGCCTTAACATGGTCGGACGCGTCGAACGCGAGTTCGACTAGCGTGCCCGTTCCTACTGGTTTGGCCAACCTGGATCGTTGGTTTTCTGCCATCGTAACTGACCCTACTGGCGAGACTTACACTTACCCCGGTAGCGGTGTCTGGACGGAAGAATGGAACGATCAATCGTTCCAAACTTCGGCGTCATTCAGTCTAGCCTACAAAACGGCTGGGGCAAGCGAATCAGCGGCTAGCGTTACGTTAGGGACATCCGAACGTAACGCTGGGGTGTCCTTCGCAGTCAGTGGTGCGGCGGCTGGCATCCATGCCAAGGGCGCAGACACCAGCGGAAACAGCAGCACGGCGCAGATTCCAGCTATTACCACGACGGCGGATAACTGCACAATCATCGGCGTCATTTATACCGATGTTTCAGCCGGGGATACCACGCCAGCCAGCACGCCAAGCGGCTGGACGCCGATAGGCCAAAAATACCAGGCGTCAGGCGGATATGTAGCAGCATATAGTCAGGTACTAACAACGCATGGTACGTTGGCAGCTACCAATGTAACGCTGGCAGTCAGTGAACAGTGGGCGGGCATTTCGTTCGCTCTCTCTCCTGGCCAGCTTAGCATTACGCTAACTGGCATTGCTTCTGGTGAGGCGTTTGGCACTGCCAAGATCATCCAGGCCATTGCGCCGTCTGGCATCGCAACAGGCGCTGCATTTGGTACAGTGCTATTGAAGGAAACCATAGCGCCAACAGGGTTGGCTAGTGGTGCTGCGGTAGGAAGTCCGTCGCTTGCTGCTGGATCAGTGACGGTGGTGCCAAGCGGGTTGGCGACCGGTGCGGCTATCGGTAGCCAGACAGTGCAGCGGGGAGCGGTAACGATTGCGCCAAGTGGCCTAGCCACCGGTGCAGCGCTAGGTACACCAACGCTGAATTTACGGTTGTTTCTGACTGGCTTGGCTAGCGGCGAGACCTACGGTGCGATAAAACTAAATCGCACCGTACCTGTTACGGCTATTGATAGCAATGAAGCGTTTGGTAGTCACACGGTAGCACGTGGTTCTGTGGTCATAGGGCCAACGGGTATCAGTAGCAGTGAGGCTTTTGGTACGGCGCAAATCACCGTTGCTGCGCAAATCATCAGCGGAGCCGGGGCAATCGCCACCGGTGCGGCTTATGGCACACCTGTTCTAAGTCTGCGCTTGCTTCTGACCGGCATGGTCAGTGACTTGGCGCTTGGCACATTAACAACACGTATTTATGTACTACCTGGCGGCATCGCAACAGATGAGGCGTTTGGCTCGCCAGAGATTCGGCTTATTCTAGCCATTCAGCCAAGCGGCTTAACCAGTGGATTTGCGCTAGGTAGCCTGACGGTAGCGCGTGGGCCTGTAGGCATTACGGCCACTGGTATCGCAACTGGGCAAGCTTGCGGCTCTACCGCGCTCGCCATGCGTGTGAATTCAACCGGCATAGCATCTGATGAAGCTTTTGGCACGGCGAAGATTAACCGTACGTTAACCGCCACAGGCATTGCAACGAGTGAGGCGTTTGGCCTAGCCAAGCTTAACCGCTCAATCATCGCTACGGGCATTGCGACCACGGCGGCGTTAGGTACGGCCATTGTTATTCCGTCAACTCGCCTGATACCTGTGCAAGGCATTGTTACATCAAGCGCATTTGGGGCACTGGTAGTAACAAGCATAGTACGAGTGCTACCGAGCGGCGTAGTTACCGGTGCGGCGATTGGGTCTCCAGTGTTGGCTGGGACGATTTCGAAGTCCCGACCTGGGGTCGCAACAACTCGGGGGCGACGACCTACCGGT
>CALMSM010000094.1 GCA_937872425.1 uncultured Candidatus Saccharibacteria bacterium | reverse complement strand
GAAACCGTGAATATGACCAATCGAACGCCATGATGCGCTCGATGACTGCCTGTTTGGTGTCGTCGGTTATGCGTTTGACCGCTGTGATACACCATCGAGTTCCGATGGCATCAAACTCCCAGTCCATAGGAGCTGCTATGCCTTGGCCTGTTGCTTGATAGTCTCGAGTGCCTGATTGAATCCGTTGGGTGTGAGCGATGAACCCGCGACAACTCCCAGGTGGATGTCGCTCAACTTTTTGCCAACGACATACGAGCTGTAGGCAGAGATGAAATCCTGTTGGTAGGCCTTGCTGTCGTTGTCTTGGGCCTGGCTAGTCGCGGACGTGGCCGTGACTACATCATCCTGCACAGTAACGCTAATCCCTATGGATTCAGTTCCTGCTGGGCTGCTGTAGGACCCCGTCGCCTGGTACGTACCATCTTTGTATACATCGCTACTATCGGAGCCTGAATCAGTGCTTGACGAAATGATGCTGGCCGAGTCCGAACTGATATCCGAGCTGTCCGTTGACTGAGTTGCTACTGTTGTCTGCGCGGTCTGTGTCGTTTGTTTTTGTTTGAGCACAAGTGCGCCAGCAACAAGGAGGCTTGTTACCAGCACCACGACAAAACCAATCACTGCATTACGCTGGGTGTTACTCATGGGGCTAATGGTACCTATTTAGACTAATAAACTCAAACGCTAGTTTTGGACACTAAGCTTAAAAACTCCTGATAAACGAAGCATATTGACACACGCCGCTATACTATAGGTTATGAGTACTCAATCAAGCATCCCAAAGTTATGGCACGTAGAACTCGCCGTTGTGATAGCCATCGGTCTTCAGCTATTCCTTCCCGAGCATGTCAGTGTTGGCCCCAAGTATTTGATTGCGATACTTGAGGTGTTGCTCCTGGTAGGGCTTCGGCTCAGTACGCCACACGGCAGTTCCGTCCCCAGCCACATCAAGCGGCTGGCCACCGTAACGTTGACCGCCCTGGTGTCAGTGGCGAATATCGTGTCGCTCGTACTGGTCTGCAGGCTCCTCATTGACGGTGGTCCGGGTGTGGAAGGTAAGAAGCTACTCGTCTCGGCAGTCTCTATCTACATTACCAACATCATCGTTTTCGCGCTGTGGTACTGGCAGCTTGATGGTGGCGGTTCGGGAGGACGAGGCACTAATCAAGCCCCTGTTGATTTCCTCTTTCCGCAGATGGGCACCTCGGACAGCATCACCCAGCAGCCCCACTGGCAGCCCACATTCTTTGATTACTTTTTAGAGCTCAGCATTTAGCTCGTCTACTACTGAGGCTTTCCTTTCCTCTGGTACCAATCCAAT
>CALMSM010000093.1 GCA_937872425.1 uncultured Candidatus Saccharibacteria bacterium | reverse complement strand
AGGAATGATCTAAAGCAACAGGTGTCCAGTATCCGTGTCTTGAACATCCCACAGATATTCGTTTATCGCTACCTGTATAGATTGTCTGCGAATAGTCATATTTGTCACCGTGGACGGCTTTGGCCCTGGCTATAAAGGTTTTAGTTTTCTCATCTAGGTCATTCATTTTTGTTCTCTGAAGAAGCATCAGCAGATGTCTGTAGCTATTTAAAGCTACAGACATCTGTGACGTTAACGGCGGTATAGTTTGTTTAGGACTATACGAAAGAACACTATGCTCTTACACTGCATGGCCAAACTGGTCATAACGCTGGCGCTTCTGTTGGTCCTTGAGCACCTCATATGCTTCGTTGACCTCTTTGAACTTCTCTTCATCGCCACCCTCTTTGTCGGGGTGTAGTTTTATTGCCTTCTGGCGGAAGGCTTTTTTGATTTCGTCAGCAGAGGCAGATTTGCCTACGCCCAACACTTCGTAATAATCACGTTTTGTCACCACTGTATTTTACCTTATTTCTGTGAGTTCTGCTGATCTAATGGCTGCCACGCTATTTCTAGTCCGTCTAGCACAATCCACTCAATGCGCTCAGATTGTGGTCCAAGCCGGGTGTGACGATCTGCATCAAACAATGCCGTCACACCACTATACGGCTCGGTCGGGTCATTCTTACCCCAGTGAAAGGTTTCGTTGGCGGCCTGGTCTTCGATGAAGTCTAGCGGGAAGCCTGTTCCAGCTAGTACTTCGAGAGGAATCTCAGGCACTGAACGATGCTTCACCGTCGAACGCTTCTTGCTTAGTCTTCTTTCTTCTCATCGACTACTTCGGCTTCGGGAGCGTCGTCTTTGTCCGACTTTTTATCGTCGTCATCTGACTTCTTAGCTTCTTCATCTTTAGCTGCTTGCTCATACATTTTGGCACCGATTGGCATGATTTTGTCGGTTAGCTCTTTGGCTGCAGCTTCGAGTGCTTCTTTGTCAGCATCATCGTCTGCCACAACTTTTTTGGCTGCTTCTGCTGCATCATCCAAAACTTTGATGTCTTCTTCGCTGAGTTTGTCTGCGTTGTCTGACTTCATTTTCTCTGCCTGGTACACAGCGCTGTCGAGCTGGTTGCGGGCGTCGATTGCCTCGCGCTTGGCTTTGTCTTCATCCGCATGAGCTTCGGCTTCTTTGGCCATCTTCTCTACCTCGGTCTTGTCGAGGTTGCCACTGTTTTGGATGGTGATTGACTGTTCTTTGCCAGAACCTTTATCCTTGGCGGTAACGTTCAGGATACCGTTGGCATCGATATTAAACGTGACCTCAATTTGAGGCACGCCACGTGGCGCACTTGGGATACCATCCAACACAAAGCGACCGAGTGATTTGTTGTCGGCGACCATTTCGCGCTCACCCTGCACAACGTGAATTTCTACCTGTGGTTGATTGTCAGCAGCAGTACTAAACACCTCTGATTTTGATGATGGGATAGTCGTGTTGCGCTCAATAAGTTTGGTTGCAACGCCGCCCAATGTCTCGATACCAAGGCTTAGTGGGGTTACGTCCAGCAGCAATACGTCTTTGACGTCACCCTGAAGCACACCCCCCTGGATAGCTGCGCCTACGGCCACAACTTCATCGGGGTTCACGCCCTTCATAGGCTCTTTACCAAAGATATCTTTGACCTTCTTGATGACAGCCGGCATGCGGGTCATACCACCAACTAAGACAACTGCGTCTATGTCACTAGCTTTAAGGCCAGCATCCTTGAGGGCTTTCTCGCAAGGCTTGGCGGTATTATCAATCAACTCGCCAACCAGGCTCTCAAGTTTTGCTCGTGTCAGTTTGTGTTCGAAATGCTTGGGGCCATCAGCGTCTGCTGTTAGGAATGGCAGATTTACAGTTACTTCGTTGGTGGTTGATAGCTCGATTTTTGCCTTCTCTGCCTCATCTCGTAAGCGCTGCATGGCGGCGTTGTCGTCAGTGATATCCATGCCGTGTTCTTTTTTGAACTCTGCAGCAAAGTGATTGACGATTACACGGTCAAAGTCAGCACCACCCAAGTGGGTATCACCATTGGTCGATTTAACTTCAAATACGCCATCGCCGAGCTCCAGTATTGATACATCAAACGTACCACCACCAAGGTCATACACGGCAATCTTCTCATCTTTTTTGCTGTCTTTGTCGAGGCCATAGGCAAGCGCGGCTGCGGTTGGCTCGTTGATGATACGCTTCACTTCTAGACCAGCAATTTTGCCGGCATCTTTAGTTGCTTGGCGCTGTGAGTCGTCGAAATACGCAGGCACCGTAATAACGGCCTCCGTTACTTTGTCTCCCAAGAAACTCTCGGCGTCAGCCTTGAGCTTGCCCAAAATCATAGCGCTGACTTCTTCCGAGCTATATTCTTTGTCTCCCATTTTGACTTTCACGCCTGTGCCAGATTTTACAATCTGGTAGCCCATGAGTTTGAGGTCTTTTTGGACTTCTTTGTCGCTAAACTTGCGGCCGATGAGACGCTTTACTTCATAAATCGTATTCTTAGGGTTTGTAACCTGCTGGCGCCGAGCAACTTGCCCAACTAGGCGTTCACCGCCCTTATTCACCGCTACAACACTCGGTGTGGTGCGGTTGCCTTCGCCATTAGCGATGATTTCTGCCTTACCAGCCTGCATGACTGCCATAGCACTGTTGGTAGTACCAAGGTCGATTCCAATAATTTTACCCATTGTTTTTTGCTCCTTTTCGTTGAACTTACATCAAATTTTAACTAGTGTTGTATAGTGCGTCTATTTTAGCACTCAACACACTACACTGCCAGTATAAAAAATTGGCACTCATATGTCAAGAGTGCTAATAACTCTTTCTATATCAACAACTGCGAGTCTTGCAGAATAGTCTATGTACTCTTCTACAACGGCTCTGCCGCTGTCTTTGTTGGGAGTAGCATGTATAAACTTGTGCTCGCCGGAAACGACTCCAAGATGCCTGTATCTAGGCCTCTGTGGGTTAACCATATAAATAACATCACCAATTTTTAGCTACCCCTGTCTTGGGAGGGCTTGGCAGTTGCCTGCAGCAATAGTAGCCAGACAACGTAGGAATACACGTGCTTCATCATTAGCTATCGCCAGGCGAGCTACGCCTGCCTCAGGAATTTGGCCGGTTTGTTGCGCTTCTCTACGAAGCTGGCTGAAATCAAATTGGCTGCCCTCGCTTATGCACTCATATGCATGTCTCGCATCTTTTTCATGCGGACAGAATGTCGCACCAACGTAGGTCCTATTGGCATGTCGTGCTCTTACGTACAGGAATGATTCACTTGCTGGCATTCGGAGTACCCATTGTGACGCGGACCATCGCGTGACGGAGGACATTTTCGCCTATCACATATCCAGATTGAAGTTCTTCAGAGATTATTTCGGTATCACCATCGCCATCTTCGTCCATACTAACTGCTTCGTGAAACTTTGGGTCAAATGGCTCGCCAACTGTCTTGATACGCGTGACACCAATGTCGCTCATAACCTTTTCGAACTGGCTCACGACACCTTGAACGCCTTTGATGTAATCATTGTCCTTGAGGTCTTCGGGCACATGCTTTAGTGCGCGCTCGAAGTTGTCCACTACCGGGAGAAGCTGATGCATAACACTGCCCTTGACCACATCCTTAACGCTAGCGATTTGCGCATCGTGGCGACGACGGATGTTATCGCTATCTGCACGCTCTCGCTTGAGTGCCTCGGTCAGAGCCTCAACTTGTGCGATAAGCTCTTGCTCTGCTTCGGTAAATTCTGGCTCTGGCTGAGCGTGTTGAGGCTTCTTATTCATAGAGTGCTGCCTCCAGCGTACGACCGGTGTGCTCTACCAGCTGCATGACTTCGCGGTAACTTTGACGAGTCGGACCAAGCACACCAACGTAACTCTTGTCACTATATGGGCTGCGGAATCGGCTGATAATTAGCGAGCACTGTGCGCTGCGACCAATAGGGTTCTCGGCACCAATATATACGCTCAGCGGTTCATTGGGGGCGGCCTCTTTGAGCCAA
>CALMSM010000092.1 GCA_937872425.1 uncultured Candidatus Saccharibacteria bacterium | reverse complement strand
CTTATCGCCAGCGGTTGGAGCTGTTCTAATGTCGCTATCTACTGTGATTGTGGCTATCAATGCTCAGCTGCTAAGGCGTGCTCACTACCATCCTGGTCATAAACACTAGGCATTTGGCATAAAAAATAGGCATTGCTGCCTAATGGTTTGAAAGTCCGAGTGTGTTTTATATCAAGTTGTCGGCTAATCTGAATTGTTCAGCCAGGTGTTTTAGCTTATAATCCTCTTGAGCAAGCATTGCTGCCGTTTGAAATGCGTCAACTATGCTGCACCAAGTACCCAAGCAGGGTGATTAGCTCAGTTGGCTAGAGCATCTCGTTTACACCGAGAGGGTCGGGGGTTCGAGTCCCTCATCACCCACCAAATAAAACGTCTCACACCTGTGGGGCTTTTTATTTGCTCAGGTTCTGGGTTCGAATACTCGACTCCAAGGGTCGGGGCCAGAAATGCTGCCGGCATTTCGCAAGAAAAAAGACTTATCGTACGATAAGCCCTTTTTCTACAGTATGCCTAGTGCCTGTAGTTCAGCCTTTTCATCTTGGAGTGCTTGGGTAGAAGCTGCCAATCGTTGCTTGGTATCTGCGGAGAGTTCAAGCCCCTCAATAATATGATATTCGCCACCAACGCTCGTGACGGGGTAGGAGCTGACCAATCCCTCCGGTACACCGTATTCGCCATTACTGACGACACCCATAGAATGCCACTCACCATTACTGCCAAGCATCCAATCGCGTGCGTGATCGGCCGCGGCCTTTGCCGCCGACATGGCGGACGAAGCGTTACGTGCTTTCAATACAGCACCGCCGCGAGTAGCAACTTTTTGCGAGTAAGTGTCGTACCATTCTTGGTCATAATCAAACACTTCAGCTAATGGTTTTGAGCCAGATTCTTGGTCAACAGTAACGTGGGCTAGGTCAATCACCATCTCATCGGCATGAATACCCCAGATTGCCAGCCGCGATATTGCTTCGGGAACTTCACCAATTGTTCGCGCCAATGCTGATACTGCGCGGTTGTGGTCGAGTCGAGTCATTGCAGTGAATCTGCTCCGGGGGATTTCTGGCGCATATGCTGCGGTTATGAGTGCATTAGTGTTGGCTGGGTTGCCTACGACGAGGACTCTCACATCATCTGTTGCCTGTTGGAGTGCTATCCCTTGCTGCGTAAAGATACCAGCGTTCTTTTCCAGTACATCCCCTCTGTTTTGGCCTGGCTTGCGGCCAATAGCGCCCACGAGAAATGCGAAGTTTGCACCGCTAAATGCTTTTGCCGGATCATCAAAGACGTTTAGCTCCCCAGCATTGCTATAGGCCAAATCTTCGAGCTCCATAATAACACCTTCGGTTGCTTGTACCGCGCCAGGTAGTTCCAACATGTTTAGGTTCACGATACGATGTTCCCCAAACACTCTTCCGCTCAAGACTTCTGCCATGAGAGCGTAGTCAATATTGCCCGCCGCGCCAGTCACCGCTACATCTATCGTTTCCCGCGTTTCAATACCCATATTGACCTCCCGTTAGTTATTAATACAATACCATGAATTGGTAGGCTTGTGTATCACGTGGGATACATGTATTGCGCCAGAATCAGTAACAGCGTACATTTGTAGTATAGGTTTTAAAGGAGGGTTTCTGTGGGATATATTATTTTCTTACTCATCATCGTATTCATCATCATTGCGCAGGGTGTGCGTATTATCAATCAGTACGAACGTGGTGTTGTGTTCCGTTTGGGCAAGGTCCGTTCAAATGTCAAAGGTCCCGGATTCCATGTGATTATCCCGGTTATCGATCAGCTTCGCAAAGTTGCCCTCCGCACCGTCACGCTGCCAATCGAAACCCAAAAAATCATCACCAAAGACAACGTATCCATTGATGTAGCCGCTGTGGCGTATTACCAAGTAGTCGACCCGGTCAAAGCAATTGTAGAGATAGAAAACGTCGTATCCGCCACTTACCAGATTGCTCAGACAACCGTGCGCAATGTTGTTGGCCAAACCACTCTTGATCATGTATTAAGCGAGACAGTCAGCCTGAATGAAAAGGTCAAAGCTATCCTCGACCAGGCGACCGAAAAATGGGGCATCTATGTCAGCAATGTCGAGCTCAAAGATATCCAGCTCCCAGACAGCATGCAGCGTGCCATGGCCAAAGAGGCCGAAGCAGAGCGCGAAAAACGAGCCAAAATCATCGCAGCTGAGGGCGAGAAGCTCAGCGCCAAGTCACTCGGTGACGCAGCAGATATTATTGCTGCCCACCCGATTGCGCTTCAGCTCCGCAACCTACAGGTTCTGAACGAGATTGCAGTAGAGAAAAACAGCACCATAATCTTCCCGAGCCAGTTCATGGATACCGTCAGCAGCATCAAAGAATTTATGGGCAAAGAAAAGATTTAGTTTTGTCACTCGCTGCCTATCAAAAACAAATCGATGACATGCTGCAGGGCTATGAAAAGCCCTACTGGTCGCCGCTCAGCCAGTTTGCGCGCATGGCAGAGGAGGTGGGTGAAGTATCACGCATCCTCAATCACCAGTTTGGTGACAAACCCAAGAAGCCCGGAGAGGAGCACGAAGACTTGGCGGACGAGTTAGCCGACGTGCTCTATACCGTGCTTTGCCTTGCGAATAGCCAGGGTATTGCACTCGATGAGCCGCTCCAGCGAGCTATTGCCAAGCTAGAGACTCGTGACGTTGGCCGGTTCAAAAAGAAGACCACTTGAAAATCACCGAAGTATTTTGTACAATGTGTCAGTCCTATGCGGCTATTTAGCTCTTTGCTGAGCAGAAACCTTCACAGTACATCGAATGTCCCATACGGCTCTTTAGCTCAGTTGGTAGAGCAGAGGCCTGAAGAGCCTTGTGTCCCCAGTTCGAGTCTGGGAGGAGCCACCAGATTAACATTCAAACGTCCCCGCAAGAACATTCATAATCAGGACCGCAGAAATATGCGGGTGTAGCTCAGTTGATAGAGCGCTTCCTTGCCAAGGAAGAGGCCAGGAGTTTGAGTCTCCTCACCCGCACCAAATATTTGAATTATGAGCCGAAAGGCTCTTTTTCTTTGCCTCAACAATGGTTCTAAAGGGGTCGTTTAGTATATAAGACAACTTCTTATCCTTTAGTTCAATGTTTGAAAGTACGTATTCCAATAACTTTTGTCTTAGCCCCTCATCGCTCTCTTTGAACAGCTGGTCAGCTCGTTGAGCCAAGTCTAACAGGTAAGAGGCGGTTACTTGGAACTGTTTGTTATCATTTGTTAGCAACTTTAGGCGGTCATTCAGTTCCTGCTGTTTCTTTTCTAGCTCAGTTGCAATTTCATCGTGGAATGTCTGTGTAATACGACCCTCAAGTAAGTCGTAGTAAACCTTCCGCATCTTTTCTTTGAGCTTGTCGTACTCGGAACGGGTCAGCTCAATGCTTTGCGTAAAGTATGTCTGCTGGTCATCGTGCCGATTACGCAATTCAACGATAACCTTATTTAGCCATTGTTCTGGCACGTCTATAAACCCTATATCTGCCGCTACCTCATCAATTACGAGGCTTACGGCTGTATTAGGATTATCGCATTTGGAGTTAGCACATCGCAAATACACAGTGTTGCGAGCCTTGAATGGCGATACTGCACGTCCGCACTTGCCACACTTCACTATCTTTTTGAGTGTAAAGTCTTTGCTGTCGTACTTAGTCTTTTCGTGTTTACGCTCATCACGGACACGCTGCACTTGGTTGTACAAACCACGACTGATGAGCGGCGGGTACTTGTGCGGGTAGCGTCTGCCAGCGTGAACCATAAAGCCACAATAAAACTCATTGCTCAAAATACGTTCAAGGAATGCCTTATTAGGTGCTTTACTGCCAGCAATGTTGCTACGAAAGCCCATAGCACCAAGTTCCTTAGCGATGACGGCGTAAGATACGCCTCTTGCTCGCATCTCAAATGCTTTTACTATGTAGTGTGCTTTTGCATCATCAACCTCAATATCTTTGAGGGGTTTCTGTGGCGTACCGCCTTTCAGTACGTTTTTATAGCCAATCGGTGCTCTATGTACCCAAATACCCTCACTCAGCATCTGCTCAAAGCGGCGTTTGACGTTATCACGAATACTATCTGAGTAGTATTTTGCCAGTGCCATACCAATACCAAGCCGAAACCAATCAGCTGCTGATGAGTTTTTATCAATGTACAGGCTATCGTTCGGAAAGTGCAGCTCAATTTTGCCTTGCTTGACCAGTTGTTGCAATGCCTTTACTTCTTCTTGGCTACTATCACGAGTAAGGCGGTCTATCTTGTCAAAGACCACGTAGCACAAGCCAGTTTGCTTGTGGATGTGTTCAACGAGTTTACTGAACTTCTGTCGTACGTCCTTATGAGCACTCTCGTCAAACTCGTGATACTCAGAGGGTAGTTGCTTTTGTTCGGCATACCGTTCAAGCCGCATCTTCTGGGCTGGCAACGCTTTACGTTGCTCAACGTCTGATACTCGTGCGATTAAAATTAGCTTAGTTTCCATAATTGTTTACTCCTTTATAACTTAACATTACTTACCAGTATTTTCAATGTTTGATAGAAAGTCAGACATACGTGTAGGCGTGAAATGCTGCAACGCCTCGTCTATATGCACAAATGCTGTAAAGCGGTACGGGTCAGGCGATTTAAGCAATGGTTTGATGCGATACCACGCTTGCTTGCCATAACGAGCCTCAAGTACGTTACGCAGCCCGACAATACCTACTTGGCTGGTAATAACCAGTCCAGCGACTGCTGCAAGTGCAGCCTGTGGCGTTACGTCATCGTTTGCCTCAAGGTAGTTTTGTAAAAGCTCATACGGCTGCTTTACATCCAGTGCCAACATATCTACGTTGGCGGTCAGCTTTTTCCAGTGCTTGAGTAGTACGTCTTGGCACAACTTCATTTTGAAAAGGCTCTCAAATGTCCATTGTTCCAAGTCTGGGTAGGCTCGCTTGATAGAGGCTCTACCGACAAAACGTACTTCATATCTAAATACTTCCATTGGTCGGTATTCGGATAGACCCTCAAGCAAATTGAGCTGCACCGAGCTGTCTTTTTCAAAAGCCCGTTTATTGCTTTTCTTTGCTTTTAGCAGGTCAGCCATTTTGTCGTAAAAGGCTATATCAAGTGAGTTGGCGTGAATATGTACGACGTGTCCATCACGAAAGTCCGTTTTCTGTAAGTCGTACGTTTTGCTCACGTCTAGCTTGCCCATCGTATTGAGGATTGTTTGGCAAGATGTGTAGTCAAGAAACACTATGTTCTTGGACGGATGCCAAGCCGCAATATCAGCGTGAGCAAGTTGTGACTTGAAGAACCGATGACCAGTTAGCTCATATAACGCGCCTTGAAGTGCCGTTAGTAGTACATCAAAGTCTTTTTCTTCTAACTCATCAAAGTTATTGCCGAACAACATCTTTGGTGCTGAAAACTCAACAGCCAGCTGATACTCAACAGTCTTTCGTACTCGCTTGTACATTGTTAGGCGTGGCATATATTTGCCCATCTTTGCGTATGTACGTGAGGGGTTGAGCATAGCCTTACCAAAGCCCCGACTGTTTACTAACAGCTCAAGGCTTGGCGAGAACCTGCCGTTATCAAAGGCGAGCGGGTTATGAACGGGTATGAGTAGTTTTACTGTGTCTATCATAATGTTCATCACTTCTTTCAAATAACTCAATGCACTTAGCGACAATCGCTTGCTCAATCATCTTGCCAGCCTCTTTGGTTACAGGATGGAAGTAGTTGAGCTGACGTGAACCTATCCTTTTGGTCGGGTAGGTTATGCGGTAGCCAGTGCCGTTTAGTAACTGGTGTACGCCGAGCGAGCCGACATACAACTGACCGTCAATCACACAGCTTGCAAAAGCTACAAGCCCGTCAGTCGGTTTGACTGGCGTGATATTTACTTCGCTAACGGTCATACTTTTTACGTTCCTCAGCTGCCTTTTGGTGCTTGTTAGCCCAGAGCCAAAACGTCATAAGCCAATCAATTAGCTTACGCAGCGACACTTGAAGTATTTTGTAAATCGTTACCATCTTCATCATTCCTCTCATTACATTGTTTCTGAGCAAAGTCCATCTGAATAAGCACGTCAAAGAAACCGACCAAGTTACGAATTGCTTGCTCGCTTAGTTCCGCCGGTTGCGGTTTCGTAGCCTTTCTTTGATGGTGGTTATTCTGCTTGTCTTGCACAATACCCATTACAAAGAACGGCTTATTTAAGCCATTTAAATCTGTGTATAAATCAGATTTTACAGATTACAAATATTCAGGATTTACAAAAAATGGAACGATATTACAATTACAGATACTAGGCTGCAAATCTGGGACGACATCGACGCGCTCTGCGCTTTATTTGTTACAGCGGTAAACACCGATACAACGTTAGCTTTCGTCTCCCCGGATTCAATTCAAACAAATTATTTTGATCTCGGCCAATCGATTGATCTAAACTTGATGGTCGAATATACGGCCACTTTAGAAATATTCTGCTAATGTTTGACGAATTAAACAAAATGATCGAAACCGCTTTGAAAGCTGAATTGCTTGTGCAGAAACATAAGGCAAC
>CALMSM010000091.1 GCA_937872425.1 uncultured Candidatus Saccharibacteria bacterium | reverse complement strand
TTCACAACCTGGTCCGCTTGCTCCAGCTGCCCGACGCCGCTCGACTTGCGCTTCAAGAGCGAACTATAACTGAAGGGCACGCACGTGCAATTTTGGCACTCAAAGATAAGCCAGAGCTTCAAGAACAGCTGCTGAAACTGATAGTTACTGAGTCATGGTCGGTGCGTCAGGCAGAGCAATTTGTGAATGCCCACAAAGAGGGCATAGCTAGTAGCAAAGTAGTCAAAGAGCGCACTGTCAAGGAGACGGTGGAAACAAAGCGTCTTGCTCAGAAGATAGGCACTAAAGTGACGATTCATCACACTGCCAAGGGCGGGCGTCTAGAAATACACTTCAAGAGTGACAAAGAACTCGAAGACCTATATCAAAAATTAGGCTAAAAATGCTCGAAGTTACCAACTGGTGCGATGCGGTAGCTAAGTGTCCCGACAATATCTGAGGCGGGTATAACACCGAAGAATCGTGAATCAAGTGAGTGTGGCCGGTTATCGCCACAGACGAACACTTGTCCGTCTGTGACAGTTACATCAACGTCACCGTTGGTAGTTTCGGCAATCCCAGCCGAGAAGTCTTGGCTGGTATCGGGATTATAGCCATCAGGGTGGCCGGGGTTGTAGATGGTTATGTGTCCGTCTTTGACGACGATATGGTCACCGGGCAGTCCAATGACGCGCTTGATGAGTTGCTTGTTGTTGCCGTTGGCGTCAGGTAGGTTTTGCTTTGTGAATACGATGATATCGCCACGCTTGGGCATATGGACAGTGTTCCGAATATGCGCGATAGTCTGGGGAAATTTCCATATGATAAGCCTGTCGTTGTTCTGGAGAGTGGTCTCCATGCTTGCCCCATCTACTCGGTATGATTGAAACACAAATGTCGTCAGCACGATTGCAAACAGTGGTGCCCCAACAAGTATGAGAACGGTAAACAGAATATTTTTCCATCCCTCGCTGCTCTTTTTTGGATGAGTATGTGTCGGAGTGGGGTTGGTGGATGGAGCGCTGGTTGGTATACTTGTGTCTGGCTGCATTACAAGCAGTCACTATAGCGCATCTGGTTATTATCTTCCAATTTTCATTCCCCAAACCAAGCATTAGCGCTATACTAGACCTCACGTATTTATGGATAATTTCAAAATCAGGAACAAATCAAAAACAGATAGTGTCGATGGCATGTTGCCTTCAGCTTCTTCTGGCAGGAAGAAAAAGAGCAGCGCACGCCTAGACTCTCAGCTTTCCCCAAGGAATACATTAGATAACTTTGCTATGAGCGAAGGATTTCACCCAGCCGAACAGCCAGAGATTGATGATGCGCGCCGACCTGACAATGTTGGTCGCAACCCCAATAGGGACAAATCAGGGAAGATAGATTTATCTCTCCCGTCTATATCAATCGACAAAGGCCACGGAGTCGTAAGCAACGTATTCTCCGAGGACTCGCCATTGTTGGTGTCTGTTTGCTGTTGATTCTTGGCTTTTTGGTTGCCAAGGGCTACATAAAACTACATAAGGTGTTCAAGGGTGGCGGTAGCTCTGCCATATTGGACGGCGAAATCGACCCGAATCAGCTCCGCGGAGAGGGGGATGGCCGCGTCAACATATTACTTCTGGGCCGTGGCGGTGATTTGCATGAGGGTGGTGATCTGACAGACACGATCCTTATCGCTAGCATTGATCCGATTAATAAAAAAGCGGGCATGCTTAGCATCCCTCGTGATTTATGGGTTTCGCCCGACGGCTTATGGCCCATGAAGGTTAACGCAGTGTTTGCGCAGACAAAGTACGCGGCTCAGGCAGACGGGAAGAATGATGCCGAAGCCGAAGCGGCTGGTTTTGCGGCCATTGAAAAAGAATTAAGTACCGACATGGGTATCCCAATCCATTACCATGCCATGATTGATTTTCAGGGATTTGAAGACGCCATTAATACGGTTGGTGGCGTGGATATAAATGTTGATGCTAACGGCGTGGTCTATGAGCAACTATGGGATGTGTTGACGCGCAAAAACTACACGCTGGATGTCCGTGAAGGTCCGCAGCACTTTGATGGTCAGCGCGCGCTCTACTATGCTCGATCTCGCCATGCTTGCCAAAGACCGGAACGCAGCCGAAATCCGCGCCGCCGCGTGGGAGGCAGAGGCGAGGGCGTGGAAAGAGGCCGAGAGGCAAGGACTCGTCACCAATCCCTTCGCCACCGGCAACGGCAACACAGCCAGTTACTACGCATGGAATCGCCTAGTAGACGCCCGCGCCCACACCGACGCGGTGATGAAGGCACAGGCCCGCACCGCCCTCACGGAGAACCCCGATGCCTGACCCAATCACCGCCACCATTGACTACCTCCGCCTCTGCCGCGAGGCCAGTCGCGGGCATGGGAGGAAGTGACTCGACGGCTGGCGCGTGGTGTACCGCGAGCCCGAGCCCACGAAGGGCTAGGGCCGCTTGGTCCGCTCGTCGATCCGCGCGACAGTCTCGGCGATCGTCGCCAGTTTGTCGGCCATGTTTGGCATCTGCACCGTCACCGACCGCACCAGGCTGTTCAGCACCGCCTGCTGCGTGTCGCTCGCCGATTGAACCGCCTTGACTTCCTTGCGGTACTCTTCGAGTTGGGCGCGGAATGCGTCGATCTGCCGCTGCACATCCGCCTTGAACTCCGACAACTGCCGTTGGTTGCTGGCGACGGTCAACTCCCGCGACTCACTGAGCAGCACCTTCATCCGGTCCTCGGTGAGCCCGACGACTTCCTTGGGGGCCTCGGTGCGGCCACGGTCATACTCGGCGCGGCCGAACCACGCCCCGACGCCCAAGACGACGACGCCGGCCG
>CALMSM010000090.1 GCA_937872425.1 uncultured Candidatus Saccharibacteria bacterium | reverse complement strand
GCGCATGAGTTTATCGAGAAACTGCCTAATGGCTACGACACCCTGGTTGGTGAGCGCGGTGTTAAATTGAGTGGTGGTCAACGTCAACGCGTGGCGATAGCAAGGGCCATGCTCAAAAACGCCCCGATCCTGGTTTTGGACGAAGCAACCTCTGCCTTGGATTCTGAGAGTGAGGTCTTGATACAAGACGCTCTCTGGAAACTCATGGAAGGTCGTACGGCAATTGTGATCGCCCATAGACTCAGTACTATCCAAAAGATGGATCGTATCATCGTGCTAGACAAGGGTGCTATTGCCGAGCAAGGTACGCACAAAGAACTACTGAGACAGAATGGTATTTACGCCAGTCTTTGGGGGCATCAGTCTGGAGGCTTCATAGAAGAATAGTAGGCAATACTGCCTACTATTCTTGACGGACTTTACCACAGCTTGCGAGAGCTACTCAGTGGTCGGTTGGTCTGTCTTGGCTTCATCAGCCTCAGGCACAGACTCTTCTACTGGCTTGTCTGCGTCTTCTGCCAATGATGCAGCAGATGCGTCAGCTTCAGCCATTTGGTCTTTTGGCATTTCTACGATAGCAATCTGTGCTTCTGGGTCTGACAATACAGTCACGCCCTTTGGCACAATCAAGTTTGCAACCGTGACGCTATCACCAACTTCTTCGAGACTGCTCGGGTCAACGTGCAATACATCGGGAAGGTCGTTTGGCAACGCCTTGACTTGGACGTGGTCAACTTGCTTGAGCACGAGCAATGATTTGCGCTCAGCCGGGATTTCAACATCTTCGCTAAAAGCAACCGGGATTTCAGCTTCAACGGCTTCATTCTGCTTGATAGCCTGGAATACAACATGACGAATCTTGTGCTTGGTTGGTTCAAAATCAACATCTTTAATCAGTGCAAGGTGTTGCTTGCCGGCGACTTTGAGCTCTACTGGGTGGTGTTTGCCTGCCGCAGCATATACCTTGAGCAGTGCAACGGTGTCACCTTGAACGTGGATAGACTCTTGGCCGTGGTTATGAATAACTGCTGGCACTTGGCCTGCCGCACGCAATGGCGCGAGCTTTTTGCGCAGTTGTTCTCTTGGTTGTAGCTCCACCACAATCTTGTCTGATGACATCAAAATCCTCCTTATAAAAATCTATTACATACTAGTATAGCAAAGTTTTCCTATCTGGCAGCATCCGGTCTGCCGGCTGGACGATACGTGCCAAACATAGTACCCTGTATGAACATGGCTTTAAGCATAGACAAAATCATACTAGGGGGCGGACTGATTGCTATTGGTGCCACTGTCTTTGCTGAATCTGGGTTGCTGATTGGGTTCTTTTTGCCTGGTGATACTTTGTTGTTTGGCGCAGGTATTTTGGCGTCACAAGGTACGCTCCCAATTGGGTGGCTGCTGGTGGTGGTCATTGTCTCTGCCATAGTGGGCGATAACGTAGGCTACAGCATCGGTCACCGCACCGGCAAAAAGATTTTCAGCAAAAAAGACAGCATACTCTTTCGCCACGAACACATCGAACAAGCCGAGAAATTTTATGAAACTCATGGCGGCAAAACAATTATCATGGCGCGATTTATCCCGATTGTTCGCACCTTTGCACCTGTTGTAGCAGGCATAGGCAATATGTCACGTCGTAGGTTCTTGGTATTTAACGCTATCGGAGGTGCACTGTGGGGCGGCGGCGTGACACTAGCTGGATACTGGTTCGGATCACGCGTGCCATGGGTAGAGCACTACATCACTCCTGTTATTTTGGGGGTCGTTGCCCTGAGCGTGATTGGGTCAAGCGTCCATATACTGCGCGACAGAACAACACGAGACCTCCTTATCGCCAAGATTAGGCGTGGCGTCAAAAAACTTCGTCGCAAAAAGTAGACTAGCTTTTTAGGTGTGTCTTAAGAAACGCACCGGTATATGATTTTGCGACTTTTGCTACTGCTTCTGGTGTACCAGTCGCGACAACTTGACCACCGGCGGTGCCGCCCTCTGGTCCCATGTCGATAATATGATCGGCGTTTTTGATAACGTCTAGGTTGTGTTCGATGATAATCATACTGTTGCCCGTGTCAACGAGCGCATGAAGCACGCCCAGAAGTTTATCGACATCCGCCATGTGCAGGCCAGTTGTGGGCTCATCCAATATATACAGCGTGCGACCTGTTGGGCGACGGCTAAGTTCTGTCGCCAACTTGACGCGCTGCGCCTCACCACCGCTCAGGGTCGTTGCTGATTGGCCCAGACTAATATAGCCAAGCCCTACATCAACCAATGTTTGAAGCTTACGTGCAATGGACGGAAGGTTTTGGAAAAAATCGAGAGCCTGTTCGCATGTCATGCCCAAAATGTCGCTGATGGTTTTGCCCTTGTAATGAATCTCTAAAGCTTCTCGATTATAGCGCTTGCCTTTGCACACCTCACATGGCACGTACACGTCAGGCAAGAAATGCATCTCTATCTTGATAATACCGTCACCTGCACAGTTTTCGCAGCGGCCACCTTTGACATTAAAGCTAAACCGACCAGGCCCATAACCACGAAGCTTTGCCTCGGGCACACTAGCAAACAATTCACGAATCGGTGTAAATAGGCCTGTGTACGTAGCCGGGTTGGAGCGAGGCGTACGACCAATAGCTGACTGATCAATCACAATAGACTTATCGAGCTGCTTGATGCCCTCGATATCGTCATGGCGACCAGGGACTTCGTTAGCACGCATCAGCTGTGCAGATAATTCTTTGGCCAAGATGTCGTTGATAAGTGATGATTTACCTGATCCACTGACACCACTCACAACCACCATCTGCCCAAGTGGAATTTCGACCGTGATATTTTTGAGATTGTGCGTGCGCGCGCCACGGATGCGAATGAGATCTTTTTTGGGTAGTGCATGATCGTGCTGATCAAAATCAATCTCGCTAGGCACGGTATTTTTCGCCAATTTAGTTGGCTTAGCAGCTTTCGCTAATTTTTCAGTCTTAGCGGGTTTGGCGGTTTTGTTGAGCATTTGGGTCATCAATTTGGGTGCAATGGTGAAGCGGCAGTCGAATAAGGTGCAATTGCAAATGGTTGAATTGACAAGTACAACGCCAACAAGTTGACCATGAAATTGCTTGGAAACCAATAATTCGATAAAGCCAGAAAAAGCGGTTCAGCCTGCTACTATAACGGGTTTTCATGTCAAGACTATGTATGCTGCTTGTTAGTAGACGAATTGTCTGGGACTGATCAAAGGCACAGGTCTGGGAGG
>CALMSM010000089.1 GCA_937872425.1 uncultured Candidatus Saccharibacteria bacterium | reverse complement strand
CGGATCGAGAACAACTTTAGGCACAGCATCGCAGTCAACATTGTAAAAGAAACTATCGTAGCGTAGCTGGAATTGGAGTGCGTTGCTGTCGGCTACATTCTTCCACACCCATCTGTACTTGTGGCCAGGCTTAAATACCATGGAATACGAGCCCTGCTGGTCGTTTCCGTTCTGAGGCCTGTGGCCTTGGACTACCCACGTACCATCGGTCTCGTCGCGTATGTCAAAACGCATGTCTACGGACGACACCTGTGCGTCACTTGGATTTGTTTCTGGGCTATTTTGGTCATCATCGTACCACCTAAGAGTCTCTGCTTTGTTACTCGTATTGTCGCAATGTGTCGCGAATTTTATTGTGTAGTCCACGCTGCTTCTTGCTTTATATGTTATGCAGTTAGCCCAGGGGCTAAACGAGCCAACACTAGTGCAGGGGTAGCTGTTTTGTATGGCAAACCGATCGCTCCCTAGCCCACCCGGCGCAAGCCGCCCAACATAGCCAAAATTCGCATTGCTACTGGACAAATCAAAATATGTCAGTCCACTAGTTGAAGAGGCCTGGATAATCCAAACGTAGTAGTTACTGCTTCCAACGTTCGCTAGGTCATTTGTATTGGCCTGCGGTAGGTCCCACGCAAACGAAGGAGGACAATTCGCTGGCCCTAGTGCCGTCGAGGCCACTACACCGTTCACAGTCTGGTTAGAGAGTGTGCGGTATACACGGATAGTTGACGGATTAGTGGCGCACCCACTGATGTTCTGAAACGTGATTCGAGGACTTCTACTGGTCGAGTAAATCTTTATGTATGAGTCTTCGACGGTAATTGTGCCACTATCACCAACAAGAATTCGCATATTCTTGGGTTGCCCAGATGCGTTGGTCTGAAAGTCGTTTTCGTTCGGCATGTTAGCCGCATTTGCTGTCGCGCCGAATAGCAATAACCACAGTGCAGTCGAAGCCAGTGCTATGGCTAGACATCGCGCTACTTTTGTAGGCGTCGTTATGTTTGATAATGCATGCCTGGCCGTCACGCTGCTGTCTCCTGCCCGGTGACGGGAGCGGTTGCCGACGTAAACTCGCCACGCCTAACACCCTCTAGTAGCGTCTTGTAGTGTTCTAGTAGTTCTTGGTCCTCGGTTGGATGAGACTCAAGTAGTGAAATCATTCTCTCTAGGTACAAAATAGAGTTCGTTGCATCCTTGAGGTCTGTATAGCATAGGATTAAACCACCCAGGGCTTGCTGGTTATTTGAGTCAATAGCTAAGACCGCTTGATACTGCGTGATAGCGTTGTCATATTGCTTGCTCTGCCTGTAGTCACTTGCCAAAAATAATAGAGAAGTAATCTTTTCTTCGTTGGTTGTTGCTTTGTTTGCTTCCTCAGAGTTGATCTTTATTTGATTCTCGATACTATTTGTGACGGACAAAGGGTCGCTAGTATATGAATCGTTATCTCTGTCTAGGTATGATGTGACCGAAACTACTAGTACTGCCAATAGAAGGACGGCAATTGCACCAAAGAATAGTTTTTTCCGGCTCAAAATCTTGGGAAAGTAAGATTTGGAGGCGCCCCCATGCGTGACCTCCGGTTTGTTCGAAACGATTGCAGCTTCTCTCGATGTATCTTTTTTCATATTGCCTATAAGTGGTTACGGTTACAAGTATAGACAATCATAAGAAAACCGCAAGAGAACGACCAGGGAGTAGAATTGGCTTGACACAGTATCCAAATAGTTTAATACTTGGATGTAGCTACATAAATTAAATGGTGGGCAAGGAGTAAAATCATGACTGTACAAGAAGGCGCCCCAATATTACCGACACCAGACAGAGGAATAAACATCCAAAAACTTCTCCGTGCTGGGCTTGCTACTGCAACACTTGGCCTGACTGCTATCATTGGCGTTGGCGAGACCGCGTCAGCTGCAGCGGGAGAAACCTCTGTAACTCCTCGCTGTGCTGGGGAGCAAGTGGTTCTCGACACTAGCTTCTACAACGACCCAGATACCTACGGAGTAACACTAGATAGTGTTGGTGCACAGTATCTCGAGTTCTCCACCGGCACTTCTGTAGCTGAAGATCTTCCGTCCGGTGAAACCGGCGAGGTTAGCTACAGTACTGGCCACTCTAGTGTAGCTGGCGGCCAGGTCGAGTTCTCCATTGTCGCCCTTGGCGGCGACTTTACGGACACCGCCCAGGCAAGCTACGATGCGCTAGATTGTGATCAGGTCACAACCACCACTTCAGAAGCTACCACCACAACTTCAACCACTGAAGTCCCAACGTCTACCTCTACGAGTACTACTACGTCTACGACAGAAGTGCCGACATCTACTTCTACGAGCACCACAACTTCAACCACTGAAGTCCCAGCCTCAACAAGTACATCTACGACTTCTACGACAGAGGTGCAGCCCCCTACTTCAACAAGTACGAGCACGACTACGACGACTCGACCAGGCATCACAACTTCAACCACTGAAGCACCAGGAACCTCAACAACACAGCAGCACAACACAACAACCACAGGAGCTCCCCAAGCTCCGGCTAGTGGGCCAGCACCTGCAAACGCTATTCCAGGTGCAGCAAACTTTACTGGCTGATTACCAGTAACAGATATTATGGAGAATAACAGGTCACATTCGGATGGCCTGTTATTCCGGTATCTCCGCTAACGCTAGACTGCTGTAAAAACTATCCCAGACGGGGGATGTATCCGGTGCTATACTGAACGCACTGATATAAACCGGAGGGACCATGGCAACAGACAAACCAAAGAAAACTACACCAGAAGAATCACAAAGCCAGGGTAAGGCGAAAGCATTGGGCCTAGCACTGGAATCTATTGAGAAGCAGTTCGGCAAAGGCTCGATTATGAAGCTTGGCGAACGAACAGATGTGGATGTCGAAACGTTTCCAACGGGTGCGTTGAGTCTTGATATAGCGCTTGGCGGTGGTATTCCAAGAGGTCGTGTTGTTGAAATCTACGGGCCAGAGAGCTCCGGCAAAACGACATTAACGCTTCACGCGATTGCTCAGGTCCAGCGCCGTGGGGGAACGGCAGCATTCATTGATGCTGAGCATGCGCTTGACCCCGCCTACGCTAAACGTATTGGCGTGGATATTGACAACTTGTTATTAAGCCAGCCAGACAATGGCGAGCAAGCGCTAGAGATAGCCGAAACACTGGTGCGCAGTAACGCAGTCGATCTGGTCGTGGTTGACTCCGTAGCCGCATTGGTGCCACGTGCTGAAATTGAGGGCGACATGGGTGACAGTCTGCCTGGCCTTCAGGCTCGCCTCATGAGCCAAGCACTCCGTAAGCTTACTGGTGTAATCAAAAAATCCAATACCACGGTGATATTTATCAACCAGATTCGTATGAAGATTGGCGTGATGTTTGGTAACCCAGAGACAACAACCGGTGGTAATGCGCTCAAATTCTACGCATCGGTGCGTATGGACATTCGTCGTATCGCTCAGATTAAGCAAGGCGACGAAATCGTAGGCAACCGCACGCGCGTGAAGGTAGTCAAAAACAAGATTGCTCCTCCATTCCGCCAAGCAGAATTTGACATCATGTACAACCTTGGCATCAGCGTCGCTGGTGATGTACTTGATCTTGCGGCAGAGCGCGGCATCGTGGAGAAATCCGGTGCGTGGTATGCCTATAATGGTGAGAAAATTGGTCAAGGACGAGAAGCCACCAAAAAGCACCTTGATGAAAATCCTAAGATACTCGAAGAAATTGGCAAAAAGGTACGCGAGGCAGCAGCCAGCGAGGTATAGCCGTGAATTTCTTAAAGGGATTCTCCAAGTTTGTTCTAGCAGTTTTTGCGATATGTGCAGCGGTAGCGCTTGCGATTTTTCTGTTGCTGATGGAGCTTGGCAATCGTATCCACCTAGAAGGGGGCGTCCACGAAGAGCCATCACCCTTTGGTTTTATGCTGCCCGTGGGGGTTTTAGTAATTACTGGTTGGGTCGCATATAAGCTATCGTCAGGGAGGCCACGTCCCAAGCTTCAGCCTGGAGATATGGGTGAGTTTGACCATCGTATTATCGCCAAGCTGCGTGTTAATGGTCCAATGACTTCTGCTGAGCTTACATCGGCTGTAGGTATTGACAGCGAAACAATGTCAGAGGCAGCTCGCAGACTGCTTCTGGCCCAAAAAATCCAGCAACATGTCGAAGATAATATCGCGCTGTATTCTGTCGCCGGGGTACCTCTAAATAGGACGGATACTGAGGAATTATGAAGAGGGCCATTATCTTTCACGGCACGCAAGGATCACCCGAGGGCAATTGGTTCCGGTGGCTCGAATCTGATTTGCAGGCAAAAGGCTACGATGTGTGGCTGCCAACGTTGCCTTATGCTGAGCAGCCAAGCCTCATGGAGTGGGCTTCATTTGTGCGGAGCCACTGTCCGTTCCCACTCGACGAGAACGTCATGATTGTTGGGCATAGTAGCGGCGCAATCTTGGCATTTGTCTTGTTGCAACTGGGCTATACATTTGCCGGGGTTGCTGCGGTTTCTATATTTATGGACAACACTTTGGGATGGGCGCCCAATGACAAGCTGTTTGACGTAGAGTTTGACTACGCGGCGCTCAGGGCGAACCAAACGCCACGCGTGATTATTAACTCAGACACCGACCCATACGTACCGCTAGCGCAAGCCGAGACGATTGCAGAGCAAAGCGGCACAGAGCTCTTGGTACTCAAAGACCAAGGCCACTTCAATCTCGAGCGTAGCCCGACGTATGCAGAGTTTCCTGCGTTACTTGCAGCCATGCGAGAGCGTGAGCTGCTCCAAGAGGCTGCATGAAAATCACAGCAATTAAACAGCAAATAAAGCGATTCGATCGCTACAGCGTATACGTTGACGGGGTGTATACTTTTTCTCTTAGTGAGGCACAGCTCGTCTCGAGTGGTATACACAGCGGCCTTGAGATCGATTCCGAAACGCTGGCCGGATATCAGGAAGAATCCACTACAGGCAAGTTGTTTGATAGGTTACTTAATCTATTTAGCTACCGCATGAGAAGTGAATGGGAGGTGCGAGATTATTTGCGCCGTAAGCAGGTGGACGAGTCGCAAACCACACAACTTATTGAGCGCATGCAAAAACTGGGATATATCAATGACGAAGTATTTGCACGATCTTGGGTAGAAAACAGACGTTTTGGCAAGCCTACTAGCCAACGAAAGCTCAGGGCGGAGCTGCAGGCAAAGCGTATCGACCGAGGTATTGTAGATAAGATATTGAACGAAGACGCTAGCCAAACAGATGAAATGGATGTATTACGGCAGTTGGTCGCTAAGAAACGGGCGCGTTATCCCGATGATGTGAAGTTTATGCAGTATCTAGCGCGTCAAGGGTTTGGGTATGACGATATCAAGCGAGCCATCAAGCCTAGTGACGAATTAGGCTGACACCATGGCGGCTTGCGGTACGCCCTGGAGCGGGTCGCGAATGATGATGCGTTTGTCTGTAATCTCTACTATTTGGTTTTTGTCGACAACCAAACTTGTACCACTGAAGTTTTTCACAATGTTCTGGCCGACATAGAGTTTTTCGACCGTGAAAGATTCAACATCAAGCGCAAAGTCTGCAACTTTGCCAAGGCGTTTTTTGTTCTGGGTGTACACAGCTTTGCCCAGGAGCTCAAACTGTAGTTTCATAATTGGCTGAAGTCTTAGCAAATCATCGGGCTCACTGAGATCTTCATGATCGTTGACGGCAAACCCTTGGGGAATCCACTCACGAATATCTTGGGTGAGAAGCGCAAGCGGATTTTTATTGTTGCGGCCGGCCTCTTGGCAATAGAACCCTTCTATCTTGAGGTTGTTTGGGTTAATGATTGGTTCGTAGGCAACGGCGATTGGCCCTCCGGTACGAAGAGATAGCACTGGCTGGTTCATAATCGTGTCACTGAGCTTAAGCATAATAGATATAGTATACGCGATTATAACAAAACTGTTAAAATGACCGAAGTGAATATAACGTATACAACAGATTCAGCAGAAGCTACCGAGAAGCTTGGGGCGCACATTGGCGCAAACTTACAGGGCGGCGAAGTCATAGAGCTGGTCAGTGATTTGGGTGGTGGCAAGACGACGCTAGCCAGGGGTATCGTTGCAGGCACGGGCAGCAAAGATAGGGTCAGCAGCCCAACATTTACTGTAAGCAAAGAGTACACCGTGCCAGGTAAGGTCAACCGTACCCTTGCGTCGATTGTGCATACCGACTTGTACCGATTAGGAGAACTGGGACTCATGGAGCACGAGATTGCGGACGGTATTGGCGATCCATCCGTGACACTGATCATCGAGTGGGCTGATGCGGTGCAGCATGTCTTGCCGGATGAACGATTGACAATTACGCTTCAGGCTCAAGACGAGCTGTCGCGGCGCATCGGTATTGCATGTCCAGATTCATTATCGTATTTGATTGAGGGCATAGAATGATTTTGGGATTACGAACGGATAGACCGGAAGCCGAGCTCCTATTGCTTAACCAGGATGGCGGCACGATTGAGCATATGCGGTGGCAGGCGCATCGCCAGCTTGCCGAGACACTTCACGCGCAGTTCTCGGCCATGTTAAAAAAGAATAACCTCACCTATCAGGACGTCAAGTCTATTGTTGTATACCAAGGACCCGGGAGTTTCACGGGCCTGCGCATCGGCATTAGCGTCGCCAACGCACTGGCATATTCTCAGGGGGTGCCCATTGTGGCAACAACAGGGGATGCTTGGGTTGCGGATGGCATTGCTCTACTCAGTGAACCAGACAATCATGTACATGCTATTTCGCCCGAGTACGGTGCGCCTGTGCACATTACACAGCAGAAAAAGTAAACGTCATCCTAGCGCTGGAATGGCGTGAATCTTGTATCGGTTGATTTTGTCACGTACAACAGGAGCCCGATGCTGGCTGCGAGCAGGATTAGCAAAATAAAGAACTTGGTGCGTTCGCTCACAATGTCTCCTTAAGTTCGGCGGTTACGACAAGCCGGTGTGTGGCAGTCCACAGCGGCGTGCAGGTATACAGAGTAATCCGTGTATCGTTTGTTGGGTCTTCTATCTCAATGGCTGTTGGGAGGACTTCTTTGATATCGTTGACAACATAGACATAGATTTTTCCATTCCAGACAGCTACGATTTTATCGTCCTTTTTGATTTTGTCTAAGTTGTAAAACACCGCACTTGTCGGGTCGTGATAGAGCCAGCGGTGGCCACTCAGAACTGTATTGCTGCCTTTATCTGGTTCGCTAGTATTGGGGCGTCGCCAGATGCCTTGATCGAGTGTTGCGGGGTTTGGGTTATCAAGAATTGGGTCATCAAGCCGCAGGCGGGGTATGACGAGGTGATTGCTACCTCGGTCCAATGAGGCAAAATCGGTTTCTTTGAGCGGTTCTGTCGTGGCGGTTTTGACTCGATATGTTACGCTCGGCCAAAATGGAGCAATCAGCACGTACCCGTTCACTAGGATGATAAGTAGAAATAGCAGCCTGTTTATTCGCCGGAACCATCGTTCACTTTTTTGGCTTCGATCGTGCTGGTACCTTTTGCGCATGGGACCCATTGTAACATCTACTGAGATCTATGTTGACACCCCTGGTTCCGTCTGTCAGACTTTGTACCATAAGCTTTTTGGTAAGGTGCAGGAAAGAGTAGAGGGGTAGGGCAAAAGCATGGACGATATTATTCAGCAACCAATACAACCACTGCCAGCAACGGCACAGCAAAACGTAGCAGTCCCAGTCTCCGGGACGGATATGCAGCAAGCCGTTCAGATTATCCAGCGAGTGGCACAGACCTACCAGAAATTAATCGTTGGGCAGAATGACTTGCTGGACAGTATTTTAGTTACGTTGATTGCTCGAGGACACCTATTAATCGAGGGTGTACCAGGGCTTGCCAAGACGACGGCTGCTCATACGATTGCAGCAAGCATTGGTGCTGACTTTGTGCGCATTCAGTGCACACCAGACATGTTGCCGTCAGACATTGTTGGTACCCAGATTTATAATCAAGAAAATCACGAATTTGTCACGCAACTCGGACCCGTCAATCATCAGTTTGTGCTGGTCGATGAAATTAACCGTACTAGCGCCAAAACACAAAGTGCATTGCTTGAGGCTATGCAAGAACGCCAGGTTAGTATCGGCGGGCAGACACATAATCTGCCGCCTGGTTTTATTGTTATGGCAACTCAGAACCCTATTGAGCAAGAAGGCACGTATCCGCTGCCAGAGGCCCAACTCGACCGGTTTATCCTGAAGCATGTTATTAGCTACCCTACCATCGACGAAGAAGTATCGATTCTCAAGGTTCGTCCCCGTGCCGAAGACGTCGAGGCAATCACAACCGACACAACGGTGGATGATGTGCTCCATTTGCAGCTCACTGCCGACAATATCACTGCCGACGACAAGATTTTGCGCTATATTGCATCGTTAGTTGCAGCAACCCGCGCTCCGGAAAAATACGGCTTGGCTGATATTAAGCCCTTTGTAGAGGTTGGTGCTAGCCCACGCGCAAGTCTCGCGCTCCTGGCCGCGGGGCGTGCAAACGCGCTTATGACACAGAGTTCGTACGTTACACCCGACCACATCAAGCCGTACTTGGCTCGTGTGCTTCGTCACCGTATCATGCTGACCTACGAAGCCGAAGCCGAAAACACTACCGTCGAACAAATTATTGATCGTATCGGGAGTGTTATTCAAGTACCATGACCATCCAGCAAGTCGTTGCTCGTCGACTCAAGCTTTTCACGCGTCGGCGCGTGGTGAGTATCCTGGATGGTAACTACGACTCTGTATTTAAAGGTCGTGGGGTTGAGCTAGATAGCCTGCGTCAGTATGATCAAGGCGATAGCGTTCGTGATATTGACTGGCCTGCGACGGCTCGCACTGGCTTAGTACACACTAAACTATATGCACCACTTCGGGATCAACGCATCTTGGTCATTGTTGACACTAGTTCATCCATGTTGCTCGATAGCCATACCGGCATGAAAAAACTCGACGGAGCCTATGGGTTAGTTGTGGCACTTGGCATGTTTGTGCGCAAAAACCGAGATCTTATCGCACTATGTAACGGTAAGCCAGATGGAACCATTGGGTTCAGCAAGTTCTCCAACACCAATAATCACATCGAAAAACTCCTCCGCTCACTTGACGGAGATATACATCGTACTGCGCCAGGCAAGGCACCGTCACTGGCGACACTTCTACAGGGCGCTCTGCACGGCCTACGTCAACGGACAGCGATATTTATCGTGACAGATAGTCTGACTGACCCTTCATCCGTCAAATCACATCTCGTAAAGCTAGCGGGCAAGCACCAGTTGTTTTGGCTCCAGCTTGCGCCCTCGAGCCCATTCGTTGCAGAGCTTGGGCCTCGAGGCCGAGTCGTGGACATAGAGACAACACAGTTTGTGGATGACGATATAGCGCTTGACCATAGGTTGCGTGATGAGTGGATGGAATACGTGGGCACTCAGGCCAAAGACCGTGAGCGCATATGCAGATCAACTGGTACAGCGCATGGTGAATTGGCGATTGCGACTGATTTGCCAGAAGTACTTAGGGCGATGTTTGTCCAGGCGAGGCACTATGCTCGCCGACGCTAATGTTTACCCACCATTTATGATGTCGCCTGTCCGCCTATTGATTGTTCTTGGCGTGATTGCAGTGAGTATCATGGGCAGATTCCTGACTCGCCGTTTATTAGCTCGGCTTGCTATTCGTGCTCAACGAAACGTTGTGCAGGCGGCACAAACAAAAGATCCCCAATTACTAGCTGGTGCATTGCAGCAGCTAGACAGCCTGTACGCAGCCTATATGCGTCGTGAAATGTCGGCGGCAGTAGCAGTCGAGCAGGCAAGCAGCCTGGTACGCGAAGTCTACGACATAATCATGAATCACCAGACGCGCTACCAAGCCCGCTACGAAATCTCAGCGCGTGGGCTTCAAAAACTCAGTGATCTTGTGCAGCACGCTTACCCAGTCGAGTTTACGGACAGCAAACACGCTATCCCGGATGAAGCCGTGGCAGCCATATTTGCAAAGGCCAAGGAGGTGGTAGAGTCATGTCGCTAAAATGGCCGGTGGCATTGGTCTTGCTTATCATCCCACTTGGCGTGATGCTATTCCGTCGGTTCCGCAAAATTCGACCGCAGCCAGCATTTATCGCCGAATCAGCGTCTTTGAACGCACTCCCATCGTACAAAAAGTCTCGCCAGCGGTCGGTGCGTATGCAGCGGTTCGAGCGAGCCGCACAGGTAGTACTACTCATCAGTATCTTGCTGATTATTGCTCGTCCGCAAGCTGCACTTACAAGCTACAACCAAGAAAAATCCAGAGATACCGTACTTTGTCTAGATGTGTCGGGCTCAATGAAGGAATACATCCCAATCGCTCTTGATACACTTGAACGAATTTATAAACAAAACCCAACTGATCGCTACGGTATCGTTGTATTTGCTGGGCGAGCCGCCCCAGTACTACCACTCACACGTGATCAAGTAGCAATCCAACAAAAGATTGATATGTTACGCGAGGTCTATGTCAAAGACAATGACCCCAACTATCAGTTTCAGAATCTGGTCGGCTACGGTACAGATATTGGTGAAGGTGTTCTGGCCTCCGTACAACGGTTTGATGACCTTAAGACGTACAAGACACGTAATATCATACTAGTAAGCGACCTCGACCAGACAGGTGGAGATTATGACCCAGACGGGCAGAAATACCTGGAGAAAGTCGGCCTTGTGCCCAAAAACCGTATTAATATGTTCATTTTACAGACTCCCCTAGAGTACTCTTATGCAACCAGCCCCCAACAAATCATCAGTACCAGTGGCGCACAGACATTCAAAATCGACACCACAGATACCAAAGGCTCGGCCCAGTCCCTGCTTAATCAGATATTTACCCAAGTGCTCAACACGCGTATGGTAACGGGCAAAAACCAAGCGGACTATCCGTATATCGTGATGGCTGGCGTTTTAGTGGTTGCCGCAGCCTGGAGTATTGTAGTGGCCATCCGTTGGAGGCATGTATGATTCGTTGGATTGTGTTAGCACTGGCGTGCGTGGGCTTATTGGTTGTTTTTGTGTTCGGTCGACTCAAAAAGCGGACTCATCACTTTTTCTGGAGGCGTGTGCTTGTAGTGTGGGTTCTGCTCGCTGTTACTGTAGGAGTAGCGGTTTTGCCCGTGGCAAGCTCCACGACTGTCAATCGAGTCAGCACACGGGATATCATATTTGTCGTAGACACCACGCAAAGCATGAACGCTGTAGATGGCCGGGGTGGTAACGAAACCACACGACTTCAAAATGTACGCGACGACATGCACCGGATTACTAAGGACCAGGCGGGTGCAACGATTGGCATGTTCACATTCTCCGATCAAGCGGGTTTATACCTACCGCTGACCACGGGCGTAGAAGATGCATCATCAGCTATAGACACGCTGTACACGGCTGACCAATATCAAACAGTGTCCAAGGTTGCGAGTTATACCAAAGTGTTTGAAGAGCTGGGAACGTATCTGGCGAGTCAGTACAAACTTGACCCAACACGCCAGCGTGTAGTGGTCATGTTGAGTGATTTTGAAATCTACAAGAACCAAGAGCAGACTAATCAGATTGTTGAAGCAGCAAGGGTCATTAAAGAAAATCATGCTGGTTTTGCTGGCATTGTCTATGGGCAGGATGCTGGTGCCAAGATGCTCAATATGACGTATGACTACGAAAACAGCGAATATATTCCGACGTACAAAAAGTACGGTGACACAGACTACACCAAGTACCTTCAGAATAATTACAAAACAGTTTTGTCGACCCCGAACCCAGAACTGGCAATCAAAATTGCATCCGGATTCGGAGGGAGCACTGCTAGAGCAACTGATGAGAATACCATCATGCCAACGGTCACCAAGGCGATTAAACAAGCTAATGCAGCCAGTGCCAGCAACCCGCAGTCGCTGGCCATGCGCCAGAACGTGCTTTATGTAGTGCCTGCTCTCGCGGCTTTCTGTTGGCTATGCATCACCGAATATATTCGACCAAAATGGCTTGATAGGTTGGCAGTTACCCGAAAGCCCACTAAGCCCAAGGTGAAGAAATCATGATAAAACAATATCTAGCAAGATGGTTGCAGAAGTTATGGCAGATCTCCGAACTGAACATATTCAAGCGTGTGGTATTGGCGTGTTTCTCACTTGCACTACTCAGTGTGGGCTTGCCGTTCGTTATTGCTTTGGGCGGTCAAGTTGCGTATAGCGGAGGAGACTTTACATCAGCACAAAAAATTTGGCGGCTGACAGCCAACATTTCTTGGTATGATCAGGACGTACCCATAGCTAATGCAGGACTGGCTTACTATCAAAGTGGACATGTTGACCAAGCCATTGACCAACTAGAGCAAGCACTCAAAATAACGGTACCTAAACGAAACTGTAAAATCCGATGGAACTTGGCGGTTGCACTTGCTCAGCGCGCCGATGAACGAGCTAGCACGCAGCCAAACGATGCAATAGGTGACTACGCGCGCGGCATCAATGTACTTGATGATGCAGAATGTAAGAACGACCCCGAATATCGCGACAAGTTCCAACAGCTCAGCACGGCTCTCACGCAAAAAATGAACGCGCTTGTAGAACAAATCAAGGAGCAGCATAAACGTCCAACTGACCCTCAGGACAAAAACGAAAAGGACAAAACGACATCCGACGACGATAAGGCTAAAGATCAAGCCAAACGGAACAAAGATTATCAGCATGATATATACGACGGTCGGTATGACCAACAAACTGACGAAGAAAAAGAGCGAGGATATCAAGAAAATGCGTGGTAATGTGAGAGTAGCATGTCAGTAATTTACTTCAAGAATAGAGTTGAGGCTGGGCAACAGGCAGTCAGGGCGCTTATTCAAGGTCAACAGACCGGCAAATCGGCGGTTATTAGTCTAACGACCGACGCGCTTCTAGTGGCGTTTCAGCTTGCCGAGGCACTGCACTGTCCGCTACACCTATACCTCAGCCAGGAAGTTGTCGTGCCTGGCGGCCTCAAGGTCGGCGCAATCAACCAAGAGGGAAGCTTTAACTATGGGAGCGAACTTGGTGCGGGATTCAGCGACTATTACTACCAGGAGTTCAGGGGCTATATCGAGGATTCAACCAGGCAAAACTTCTCCAAACTTAACCACGAGTTGGGGAGTAAAGAAGTGCTTCGTAAGGATTTATTGCGGGGGAGAGACATTTATATCGTTATAGATTGCCTGGAGGCCACAAGCGCGCTCGATAGTTTCTTGGCATTTGCTAAGACGTTTGTGATAGGAAATATTATATTGTGTGCACCACTCGCAATGGCTCAGGACATGTCGCGCATCCAGCAAGTAAGCGATAAGTATTTTGTGGCCGGTACGATTGACTTTTTCTACGGAGTAGACCATTACTTCGAGGATAACACAGTCATACCGCGCGATAAGGCAATCGATGTTGTTTCTAAGACCTTAGCACTCTGGCCAGCATAGGATAAGATACAAACTCCTTGTGGTTTTTATAATTGCCCGCTACAATGACGGCATACTAGCGTAGAAACAGGGGAACCAGGGTGGCG
>CALMSM010000088.1 GCA_937872425.1 uncultured Candidatus Saccharibacteria bacterium | reverse complement strand
TGCGAAGCATCCTTGATTATGCCTACAAGTTCTATCCATGCCCGTTTTGCGGAAACTCTACATTGTCATTCATTGACATTCTGGACGATAACGCAACGCATTACAGCGTATCGTGTGATGATTGCGAAGTCACAATGTTTGACGTTGACATCTTGAGCTTGCTCCGTACATGGAATCGTAGAATATCGGATGAATGGGTGTAGGCAATGACCGAATCCGACATTGACCAGTGGTGCGCATCGCTGCCAAGCTACGTCAAGATGGGGCCGGGCCATGTCGTATTCGATGATGGCAACTATCACATGGTCGAATGGTGCATCGAACGTGCAACCGATGCCATCCGCAACAACCTGAACGGCACACCGGACGATTACGACGAATGGACGTTGAACCAACTTGCGGAGTCACTGACCTACCTACGCTTGCTTGCCAGTTGGATTGACTAATAGTTGGATCATTCGGACTATTGAAACTGTAAGCAAGATGTGCTAAACTGAGCTAACTACATATTTCGTAGCGCCAAGAGCGCCGCACCGGGACTAACGCCGGATGCGGCGCTTTTTTATTCCACGCCGACGGGCGGCAAAAACGGGAGCATACACATGAGCGACGAAGCAGTAGCAGTCGAACCGCAGGACCAGGAAGCGCAAACCACGCCGACGGCGGGCGACACTCAGCCGGGACAGGCGCAACCTGAACGCACGTTCACACAGCACGACGTTGACCGCATCATCAATGAGCGCATCGCCAAAGAACGCACGAAGGCTGAAACGATGGCCGTGAAAGCCAGAGAGGAAGCCGAGCGCAAGGCGGCAGAGGAGCAGGGCAAGTACCAGGAACTCTATCAGGCGGCACAACAGAAGGCCGCCGACCTGGAAGCCAAGCTACACGCCGCAGAGATTGCCAGCATCAAGCGGGAAGTGGCGCAACGGCTCAACATGCCCGTGGCACTGGCCAACCGCTTGCAGGGCGAGGATGAAGCGACCATTGAAGCCGACGCCAAAGAACTGATGGCGGCGCTGCCCAAACCGGCGGCACCGAACATCAACAGCGGCACCGGCAACGGAGCGGCACCGACTGCAACGACTACGACTGTTGACCGTGAAACGCTCTTGGCACTTGGGCTTAATCCGAATGTACATCTAGGGAGGCAGTAATGGCTATTGCACGTGATACGACGGCAGACAATGTCAAGCCGTTGAACGGCGCAATCGTCCGGCGCTACACCGCTGGCGCAGCGGTGGCGGCTGGTGAGATTGTGTCCATGCAGAGTGACGGGTACGTAGACCCGGCGAATACTACGTCGGCGGCTCAGAAGGTCGTGGGCGTGGCATTGCAGGCGGCAAGCGCAGCCGGGCAGGTTATCGACGTTGTCGTGTTCGGGCCGGTGGTTTGCGTGACGGGTGCAACGCCCGGCGCTACCATCCATGCGAGCGACACGGCTGGCGAACCGGCAGAATCCGCAGGCACGAACGGCGGCATTACCGGCATCGCTGAATCCGCAACGGTCGTCTTTGTGCGGCCGGAAGTGGCATAGGAGGCTGAATCATGGCACTTGGAGTACGTGATACCAGTTCGCTCGGAATGCTGACCGGTTGGGATGCGACTGAGCTGAAGAAGTTCGAGCTTGAGGATGGCACGCCGTTCACCGCTGTAGCGGCGCAACTCGGCACGGCTGCCGGCGGCGTTGCGGCTGAGATGTACAGCGACCCGATTTGGTCGAGCCTTGTTAGCTACACCGACATGCTCGAACTCGAATACCGGGTTGGCACGTCAAACGGCATGGCACGGTACACCGAATACGGCACGCCTGACCCGAAGCGCAGCGAGACGACCGGTCACATGCTGCCGCTGATGGCGTTCGACCGTGGGCTTGGCTGGACGTGGCGCTATCTTGAGAAGGCACGCCTGCCGCAGATTCAGGCAGACATTGCCGACGCCGTCAAGGACATCAAAGATCGCTGGCGCATTCAAATTCTTACCCGCCTGTTGCAGCGCGGCGACGATTCCGGCGCATACAACGGCTTGGGGTCTAGCGGCTATTCGCCTGGGTTTGCCACCGCTGCGGCTAGCACGTCGGTCGACTTCACGCCGCCTGCTTTCGGCGGCAATACGTTCACGTCTGACCATGAGCACTACGTCGGCATTACCGGCGGTGCGTTCACGGCTGCCGTGTTCACCGATGCGAAGTCGGAACTGCTCGAACACGGCCACGAACCGCCGTACAACTTCCTGATCGGGCCGTCCGACGAGGCGACCGTCAAGGGCTTGACCGGCTTCGTCAAGACGGCTGAGCAGCTTGTGAGCCTGGGCAATGACACTGCGGTGGCGGTGCTTTCGACCGTGTACAACGATGGCCGATACCGCATCGGCACCATCAACGACTTCGATGTTTGGGTTGTGCCGGGCATCCCTCAGTACTACGGCGTTGGGTACAAGAGCTACGGCATGAACTCGCAGCGCAACCCGCTGCGCATTCGCCTGCCGAAGGGCTACAGCCGCCCGACCGTGCGTGTGTTCAGTGACCCTCGCTCCGGCGCTGGCGCTGCGTACCCGTTGCAGTACGCAATGATGTTCCTGGAGTTTGGCGTCGGTGTGGCAGAGCGCACGGGCGCAACGCCTCGCTACGTCAACAGCGCAACGTGGTCTGACGGCACTGCGAGCTAGTCATGGCATACGGTAGTGTAACGGGCGTGTCGGCACTGATTCCAGTTGTCGGCACGCTCGGCACAAGCAGCACGCCAACAAGCGCACAGGTGACTGAGTGGCTTGCACAGGGTAGCGCACGGATTGACCGGGCGTTGTCCTCTGCCGGCTACTCCGTTCCTGTTGGCACGGCAGCTACCGTTTACGCTGAACTGACCGCACTGGCGAATCTCTACGGGGCGGCGCACGTGCTGTCGGCGCGAGGGCTTGACAGCGCAAACGGCGAAGCGGAGAACAGGTCAGATGTTTGGTTGGAACGGTTCAACGCTGAATTGTCCAGCCTTGCGGCATCTGACCTGTCTGCGCTTGGCGTGTCCGCTGCACCGACGACCGGCGTCAATGCTGGCCGGCGACGGGTTCGCACGTTGCAACTGCGCAGGGTTGATGGTTACGCCGACCTGGACACGGGCGAGGATGTGTTTGAATGACAGCGCCGACAAGCATCGCCGACGCCATGCTGAGCGCCATCAATGCCGCTATTTCGGACGTGGACACGGTGAGCAGTACGGAGTTCACGCCGGCCATTACGACGGCAAAAATAGCGGCATTGTCACCGGCGTTCGACCTGGAATCACGATTCCAGTGGGAGACATTCGACGGCGCTGAAGTCATCTGCATCCATCGCATCCCGCTAGAGTTTTGGGTAAAGCACGACGGCAAGACCACGCACACAATGACCCGTGCCAGGAACATCGGCGCAGATGCCATCAATGCGTTGGTAGCAGCGGACGGCACCGGATACGAACTCCTGTTCGATGACCCGGTGACGTTCAGCGTTGACCCGGCGTTTACAACCATCAACTCCGTGGCGTGGCTTGTGGCTACTATGTTCGTATCCGTGCGTGACACGGTAACTGTAACGTGAGGTAACGCATGGCAGGAATTAAAGGCATCAACACACGGGTGCTGCTTGGCGGCTACCTACTCAGTAGTCAGACAAATAGCGCATCTGTGCAGGCTACGCTTGACCGTGTGGAAACTACGCCATTCGAGGCGGCGGGCAAAGAGTACGTGACCATGCCGCCCGACAGCAATGTGGACATCAACGGCTATCTGACGTTCGACACGGCAAACGGTGCCACATTCGAGAAGCGCCTACACACGGCCATCGGCACGGCTGACACGGTTGGCATTGTGTACTACCAAACCGCTCTGGCGGGATCTCCGGGCTACGTGCTACCAGGTGCGTACACCGACAACATGCAGATTCAATCGCAGGTTGGCGGCGTGATGACCATCAACGGCAGCTTTGCCAGTGACACCGGTCTGCGGCGTGGCATGTGCGTGTACTCCGGCACTATCAGCGCAACCGGCACGACAACGCCGGTAGACATCGGCGCAGCGGGCAGCGCGGGCGGCTACGCCTACCTGTTCGTTACGACCGAGACGGGAACCGGCACCGGAGCGGACATTGACATTGAAAGCGCCACGACAAGCGGCGGCACGTACACCAGTGAAGGCACATTCACGTTCAACGGTATCAGCGCTGTGGCCGTCACGCTGTCGGGAACGGTCAACCGCTACCTACGCCTGAACTGCACCGACCTTGGCGGCGCTACTTCGTGGGTTGTAACGTGCATCGCCTGCGTTGCGGGCGTCACCTACTAGGAGGATTGAACAATGGCAGGATACAAAGCGCAAGGCAACGTCACGGCAACGTACAACAGCAATGCAATCACCGCCTACATCAACCAGGCGGACACGCAGAGCACGCTTGCACAGATTGACGTGACGACGCTTGGCGACACTGGCAAGGTCAACATCGTTGACGCCGCAGAGTGGACGATCAACCTCGCTGGCCCGTGGCATCCGACGCTTGACGGGTATCTCGCTCCCGACGCTGTGACGCCTGGCACGAAGCGCACGGCGGTTGTCACGTACAGCAGCGGTTCGTCAACCGTGACGTACACGTGGACAAGCAACGCCGAAATCGGTAACTACCAGATTCAGGCGGCACCGGGCGCAGCGATTACGTGGAGCGCCACGCTGACCCTGAGCGGTGCGCCGACTCGCACGGTAGCGTAGGGATAGCACATGCCGCAACGATACGAATTTGACGCCATCGCTGGCACGTTCGTTGAGTTTGGCGACAGTTGGACAAGAGGCGAGATGTTGCGATTCTCCGAACTTGAGGGGCCGCAGTATTTCGCCTTTCTTGCGTCCAAAATGGTCGCTGTGAGTCTACCGTTAGGTGACGGTGAGACGCTGAGCGACCCGGCGCAATTTGTTGCAAAACTCGATGACGTTGACATGCGGGCGTTCTACTGGCTGATGACTCTCCCTGCGCTTGAGTATGGGAGGATTGGACGCCTGGGGGAATCGACAGGGCGGCAGTGGTTGAAATCCTACGTGCAGACGCAGGAAGCGATGACACTGACCGCCCCATCGTCCAGCTAGGCGACATGCTCAAAGCGCTGCCCGTGCCGCTTGCCGATGCGTACCTACTGGAACAATTCAGCGGCGCAACGCTGCAAGAGATTGACGCAATGGACTTTCACCGGCTGGCACGTGCGCTTGAGACGCAGCGAATGCGGGACGTGGAAGGCAAGCGGAAACTGTTCTTGGCAGGCAAAGCACCGGAAGGGCTGCTAACCGCCGACGACTGGCGCATGGTTGCCGACATGGACAGGCTAGCGGGAATCGACACCGATGGCTGATTCAAACATCAACATCCGAATCAACGCACAGAACAGCGCATCGCCTGCAATCAAGCAGGTTGGCTCTGACGTTGCGAGGCTAGACAAAGCCGCGGGCACGGCTGCCGGTGGCATCGGTGCGTTAGGCAAAGTGCTAGGCGCTGCCGGTTTGGTTGCGTTCGGCGTGCAGGCGGCACAGGCTGCCGTTGAACTGGCGAACCTGGGCAACCAGTCAATCGCCATGCGTGCGTCATTTGAGCAGATGGCCGGCGGCGCATCGAATGCGGCTACCATCCTCGAAGCACTGACGCAAGCGAGCCGTGGCACCGTCACGCAATACGATTTGATGCTCGCTAGTAACCGGGCGATGCTGCTAGGCGTGGCAGATTCCGCAGAGGAATTTAGCCAACTCATGCAGATTGCAGCCGCACGTGGGCGGGCAATGGGCCTGAGCACGACGCAAGCATTCAACGACATCGTGACCGGTCTTGGTCGCATGTCGCCGCTCATCCTGGACAATCTCGGCATTGTCGTTGACCAGGAGAAAGCGCAAGCCGCCTATGCTACGTCACTCGGTAAAACCACGGCGCAACTGACCGACGCAGAAAAGAAACAGGCGCTTGTCAATGATGTAATCGCCAACAGTGCCGACCTGCTGAAAGACGCCAACGCCAACGCCAAGGTTTACGCCGGTGAGGGTGCGGCGCAACTTACAACGGCAT
>CALMSM010000087.1 GCA_937872425.1 uncultured Candidatus Saccharibacteria bacterium | reverse complement strand
GGCAGAGTTGTAGAGGATAATCTCGCAGATAGTGGAGGACGAGTACCCACCTACGGGGTTGCGGGTGAAGATGGTAGCCCCGGTGTTGGCTGTCGAAATAGCCCTTGCCGTGGTGCTTGTGACGGTTTTCGATACCCCGTTGACCCAGGCCGCCATGACGTTCGTGTTGCTGCCGTCTTGCCTGATAGCCACAACCTCATAGTTTGCCGTGCTCTTGGCTGCGTTCCACTCCCTGCTGCCGCTGGTTACGTGCATCCCAAGCTTGCTGCTCAAGGCCCAGTCGCCCCCGTTGGCGCTGTTGTAGCCAAAGTCCAGGTCAAAATGCGTAGCGTCGGCATTGCCCGCCTTGTAGACGATGAACATGGTACGCGAGCCGGAGCCGGTGATAGGGGCAACCCCGCTCAGGTAGTCGGCGCTTGCATCGCCCGCAATGCCGGGCAAACTGTTTTGCACGCTGGTCTTGTAGGTGGGACGGGAGCCGCTGACTGACTGCGTGAAGTGATTCGCTTGCCCGCTTTGGTCAGTCCACTTGCCCACCGGGTCATTGTTGGATGAAACCGGCGTCGTGCCTGCGCTGTCTTGGTACACGCCAGCATCAGCCTTGAGCCACAGTTCCAGCCCGGTCAGGTCAGTAGGTACGAATGAGCCGCCTCCACCCGGAACGGTGAAGGGCACGGCAATCTTGGTTGTGGCTGCGTCCAGTGTGACCCAGGCTTTCGTCTGGTTCTCCGGTTCAGCGGTCATGCCCAGGTTCAGCATATCGCCGGATGCGTCCATCTCGCCTACCATGCCGTTGGCATCCCGGCTGCTCGGCTGCGATGAGTTCAGCTTGGGGCCCAACGTGACGCGCTCCCCACGCGTGTCTACCCTATAGGCCCACAGGAACTTCTCTGCCGTGGCGTAGCGAAGCTGCCCCATCCCGCCTTGCAGGTTCGATTGCGCGACGATGCTGTACTGCTCGAAGTCGGCAAGGGAGTAATCGCCGCTCACCTGCTTGGGTGCGAACGGGGTCACGATGCTGCTGTTGGAGTTGCCCACTCCGGGCGCGAAGATGTAGCCCGCCCCGTTCAGGGTCACGTCATACTGGCGCTTGGTCATAGATGCCACTCCGGTTGATAGCGGTGCGTGCGTCCGGCTTCCCAATCCTGCGTCTTGGCCTTGCCAGGGGACGGGCGCTCACCCCTGCCCATCGCTTCGATGCGCTCCATCCGTTCTCTGTACATGGATGCAAGCCAGTCCCGGTCAGGGGCCGCCGACGATTGCATCTTCATAAAGTACAACTGCGCTTGCGCCCGGATGAGATGTTCGTTCAGGTCGCCGCCCACGGTTGCGGTGTCGAGATACACGCCTGCCGTGTCGGTCTGGTCATACTTTGCTTCGTACACCACACGACATAACGTGTTGGCGTCGAAGTTGACCTCGCCAAATTCAAGGGTTAGGGTTCCGGCGTTGTCCCACACCCGCCAATCAGACACCTGCTCGAATGCGCTTTGCGGGTCGCTGCTCTCACGGAGCCACACGCCAATCACATCGTCGGCGTTGTGCAATGCCGTGGCGCTCAGGGTGTACTCAGCCAGATTGCTGTTCAGGGTCAGGGTAGTGACCAT
>CALMSM010000086.1 GCA_937872425.1 uncultured Candidatus Saccharibacteria bacterium | reverse complement strand
TTACTATTCCGTTTGTTGTTTCAGCTAGTGACTGAAGTTGTTGAGATATTGGTGAGTTTGGTGTAATCATGCTGCGATTATACCCCCGCAATCAAGAATAGCCATGAGCGAAATTAAAATGTATAAAAAAGGCCCTAGAGAGCTGCTTCGAGAGCCGCCCATTCAGCCTGAGTGTCATCGTCTGGGACATTAACGCTCACTTGATCCCCAGGTTTTGCTTTGAAATACGTGACGCTAGCAAGGAGTACTCGGTACTCGTGGTCAGCGACAGTAACGTAGTAGTGACCATTTTCCAGCTTGAGTGATCCGACAATTTGTTTACGAGGCACAGGACCAATCTGTTTGTAGAGGAATGCTCCATCATCTGCGATGGTGAGCTTGAGAATGTCTCCCTGAACGAGCTTGGACTTGCTTGCGTAGTTTGCGGGGACAGGATAGGTTTTGCCGTCTGACCCAACCATGTTTTGGCCGTCAAATACGCCCTCTATAATTTTACCGAGTGGCTCGTCGCGAATTGCGGCAGTTACGATGGGGTCATCACCGACTAGACTCATCAACAGCTCCTTGGCGGCAGCCAAGCTTGTTTCGGCTTCAGCTATTAGTGAGCGTAGTCGTTTGATTTGTTTTTCTGGTACGTCTGCCATCTGTTTTATCTTTCGTTTGTCTCTGGTTGTATTTGTCCACCTGCGTTACGAGAGTGTTTATACACTTCTGGCGTAACCTTACCATGCTTATGTACTCAAGTCAAAGGGTCCACAAAAAACTGTGGATAAATATGGTGCTCACGATTCTAAAACCATGAGCACCATACCCTTAAGCCGAATACAAAATTAGGCTAGTTCTACTGTTGCGCCTGCCTCTTCGAGGACTTTTTTGGCGTTTTCAGCGTCGTCTTTTTTAGCCTTTTCTAGCACTGGCTTTGGTGCGCCGTCAACGACAGCTTTTGCTTCACCAAGACCAAGACCGGTAAGGTCTTTGACTGCCTTGATAACAGCTACTTTCTGAGCACCAGCATCCTTGAGGATAACGTCGTACTCAGCTTTTTCTTCAGCAGCAGGAGCAGCGTCGCCGCCTGCAGGAGCAGCAACAGCTACAGCAGCTGCTGCTGGCTCGATGCCGTACTCGTCCTTAAGGATAGTGCTTAGTTCGTTTACTTCGAGAACGCTTAGGTTCACAAGTTGTTCTGCAAATTTTTTGAGATCTGCCATGGTGGATTCCTTCCGATTAGTTGGCTGCTTTGGCGCCGACAGCCTTCAAGAGGCCGTGCAAGTCACCAGACAAGCCGCTCATCACGCCGTTTAGCGGTGAGTTTAGAGTATTAATGATACCTGCGATGAGTTGTGTCTTGCTTGGAAGCTTCGCGAGTGCGGTAACTTCTTCGGCTGACATAAACGTGCCATCAGCGGTGATTGCACCGACAAACTGGAGTGTAGGCTGTTCCTTGGCGAAGCTATCAATAACTTGCGCAGGAGCGACTTCATCCTCAGCGTTAAATGCATACAAAAGCATGCCGCTGAGACCAGACGTATCTGTGTCTTTTGTCTTCTCATTTGCCTGCACAGCCTTGATAACAAGACGGTTTTTGACAACTTTGAGAGTGGTGCCGTTTTCTTTGCCTTTTTTGCGAAGGCTCTGCAGTGCCTTGACCGGAGTACCTTCGTATTTGGCAACGACGGTCATCTTGGAACTAGCCAATAGCTCGGCTACTTCTGCGACAACTTCGTCCTTTTTGGATTTTGTAAGTGACATAGATTCTCCTATGAAATGTTAAAACCGATCGACCTATTTTGACGGTTTATACCAAAAGTCCCCTGGGTTACCGGGGGACAAGTGAGTGCTCAAAACAAAAACATCGTTATTGATACACCTAGGCGACCGAGATTGTAAACAATCAGATCAAGTCATTGCTGACAGTCGCTGTCTTTGGTAACTCCGTAATTTTAACAGACACAACACCGAGAAGCAAGTCTATTCATACATAAGTGCAACACTAGCATCTGCGCGTGCAAAGGTGTTTGTGTGCCGTTTTAGCAATGGCTCGAGTCTGGCACGGATCGCGTGTTCGAATCCTATAAGAACACGGCCAGTGTCTCCTGCGCTTCCTCCGTACTGAAACAAGCTGATGTTCCAGGTGTCGCCGATTGCCGCGAGTAAATCAAGTAGGGCGCCGGGTCTGTCGGCAAACTCGACTGAATAGAACGCCTCAACTCGCCTGTTAGGCATATCGCCGCCTATTGCTGCACCGTGCTCCCGAATAAGTTTGTCCTGTGACAAGTCACTAAAGGTGTATCCGTTGTATGTCAGCTCGGCCTGAAGTCTCTGCTTGTCTTGGGCATCACTGACCCTGATGCCGATAAGGATATGTGCATTTACCTGGCTACTGTTCTTGCGATATTCAAACTGAGTGATGTTATGACCATTTATAACTTGTTTACACAGGGTAAGTAGGGCGCCTGGCTGCTCGGGTAGTGTAATTCGATACAGCGCGTTCCGCTCGTTGGCAAGCTCCGCTCGACGAAGTACATGCAATAACCGGACGTTGTCTATGTTCGCGCCAGAACAGATTACAACTGCTTTGTCAGTTGATTTTAGCCCGTACTCATCTGCGTACACGCGAACACCGGCTAGTGCCAATGCCCCCGCAGTTTCGAGCGCTGAGTGTGTTTGCTCGACAAATGCGGCTAGCGCCATACAGAGGGTATCGTCGCTAACGGTAACCATGGCGTCTACTTGTCTGGCTGCTTCCAATGTGTTTTTGCCAACTTGTGCGACCGCAACACCATCGGCGAAAATCCCAACATGGCTTAATTTGACTCTTTTGTTCATGGTTATTGATTGCCGCATGACGTCACTGTCTTGTGGCTCGACGCCAATCACATGTATATCCCGGTTGCTATTTTTGACAACATTAAGCACACCTGCAAGGAGTCCTCCCCCTCCGACGGGTACAAATATATGCGTCACATCAGGCAGCTGTTCCAACAACTCGGTTGCAACTGTTCCCTGGCCAGCAATGACGAGTGGGTCGTCAAATGGGTGGATATAGGTCATCCCGGATTTTTTGACCAGATTTGCACAGTAGTCGGCAGCCTCGCTGTAATTATTGCCATGCAAAGTTACCTTTGCGCCGTATTGTTTCACTGCTTCCACTTTGACATCGGGGGTCGTTGTAGGCATAACGATGTGAGCTTGTATGCCCAGCCGTTGGGCACTCAGCGCCACGCCTTGTGCGTGATTTCCGGCACTGGCAGCGAGTACACCTTTGGCCTTTTCTGCGGCACTTAAATGGACTATCTTGTTGTATGCCCCACGTATTTTGAACGATTTTACAGACTGAAGGTCTTCACGTTTAGCATAGACAGCGCAGTCAAGCTCATGAGAAAGCCTGGGCAGCAACTCAAGCGGCGTCTTAATTGCGACATCATATACAGAGGGCTTAGGCATCGGAGGCCTTATATGCAATTGCATCCATTTCCACTAGGAGCGGTTTGTCACCGACATGAGGCAAATCGGACACTTCTATACAAGCTCTCGCGGGTCGAGGCACCTCGAAAAACATCTGGTAGACATCGTTTATCGCGGCAAAGTCAGCGATGTGTTTGAGGTAAATCGTTACCTTAACAACGTCGTTCATCGCAAGGTTTGCTTCATGCAGATAGTCACGCATATTTTCGAGTACTTGTCGTGTTTGCGCAACAACGTCACTGCGTGCTTGACCTGTTTTTGCGTCAATACCAACTTGGCCTGATACATAATAGGTGTCCCCTGCTTGTCGAACTGGTGTGTATGGACCGTATGTTTGCATTTTATTCTCCCACGGCTGGCTGCTGAGGTGTTACTAGTATGACCGGCACGATTTCTACGCCATTAACCCAGGCAACACCACGTTCGGCTTCGTCTGCAATGATTTCGCGCTGCGTCTCTGGGAAGCCATAATACGCCCCTACGGGGTCACCGGGAACTATAGTGTGCATTCTTAATTCGGCTTCTGTCATGATTCATTCCTTTTATCTAGTGCTAGTGTGATGAAATTGCTGCTAAGCATTGGCTGTCCTCTCCAGACTCGAGCAGAGCCAACGGAGCTGAAATATGGAGTTGTGGCGCGTTCTAGCTCTGCTACGCGGGACATAAGCCCCACTTCGGCACTTGTCACCACGAGGTCACCCCCGGGCCTAAGCATTCGACGTGCTGCGCCAATAAGCCGACTGGTCTGGTGCGGGGCGATGTTGAATGCAGTAACAACGTCAAACTGATTAGCAAAACGATTGTCCTTGCTTAATACTGCTGCGTCGCCAAAATGTATATCTGCACCTTGTAGTCGATGTGCGTTCCATGCCGTCTGGATACTTGCAAAATCAAGCTCAAAACAAGTTAGGCTGCTAGCACCAAGCTGCAGACACAGATCACTGTATGCTCCGTCGCCTGTGCTTATGTCAGCAACTGTGCGTTCTTTGAAGCCTTCAAAGCCTTGCAAGGCCGTGTAGCCATCAACTGGATCAAATACTCCAGCGAATCGCTCCGCGAGCGATTCTGGTGTTGGCTGGTAGGGTGGTTGTATTCGTGTCATGATTTCCTCTAAAACTAAAACGGCCCCTTGCGG
>CALMSM010000085.1 GCA_937872425.1 uncultured Candidatus Saccharibacteria bacterium | reverse complement strand
AGCAATACTACCGTTCCATCCTCGTCCCACTCACAAGTGTCAAATAAGCTATCCACATAATGCAGGGCAGCGTCTTCCGTCTCTCCACGCTTCAAATCAGCATAATCGTCTTTGACTAGAGAGCTATCGGGCACAATGTGTACTTTTAAGTGGTCATAGTCAGCATCGTCTTCCTGCGCCCGAGAGGTAAAATCGCTCACAGCAGCTGTGAGCGAAGAATCCATAGTCTCAGCCAGAGGTGCGTAAACCGGAGCACATTGCTCTTTCGGCACAGCCTCAGCACCAGCTACATGCGGGAATAGTGCATATGCCGACATCGCAACACCTAACCCAATATGTTTTTTCATGCTCATATTACAGCACAGTATAGTGCATACATCAAGCTAACGACGAGTGCGGCGCTTGAGGCCAGCAACCTGCAGTCGGACTGCGTGGCGATCGATAAGCTGTTGGGCATGCTCAAGGCTATGCTGGTCGGTGGCCTCAGCCTTCATCTTTGTGGCAAGGTCAATTGCAGCCTGAACCTCAGCTTCGTTGATTTCATCTGCATGATCAGCTTCGTCTACCAGGATGCGTAGGGTATTATTCTCTACCTCCACAACGCCGCCACTGACAGCAAAGTAATCGCGGAAATCATCAGGATCATTGTTTTTGTGGCGCACCGCAATGCGGCCATGGCTCGCAACGCTGATTAGCGGCATGTGGGCCCGAAGCACACCAATCTCGCCATCAAGCGTCGGCAAGGTAACTTCAGCAACCTCATCGTCGAATTTCACGCCACCAAGACTAACAAGCTGAAAATGAATCATACTTCTTCCCCTTGTTGAGATGCAACTGCTGCAACATCTTGAGCAAATCTAAGCACAAACTCAGAGCCTCTGTGCGCCACCAGTGCCCGAACATCAGTAACCGTACGCATTGTTGCTTCAAGCTCATCAGCAGTATGCAGTCCCATCAGTTCCATTTTATTGGCAAGTGGCGGAACAACATAGGTCATCTTATTTTTTGCCCTTCTTTTCGGTCTTTTCTTCTTTTTTGTCAGATTTCTTGGCACCGACTTGGTCGATTGAACCCTTCATGTAGAAATCAGCCTCGCTCTTGTCATCATGTTTGCCGTCCAAGATTTCGCGGAATCCTGCAATAGTGTCAGCAAGTGGCACATACTGCCCGGGGATGTTCACGAACTGCTCTGCAACATAGAATGGCTGAGTTAAGAAACGCTGGATACGACGCGCACGAGCAACAGTCTGTTTGTCTTCGTCGCTGAGTTCTTCCATGCCCAGAATAGCAATGATGTCCTGAAGGTCTTTGTAGCGCTGCATGACACGCTGTACTTCGCGGGCCACGTTGTAGTGCTCGTCACCAACGATTTCTGGGTCAAGGATAGTTGAGCTAGAGTCGAGTGGGTCAATAGCAGGATACAGACCAAGCTCGGTCAGTGCGCGGTTGAGCGAGATAGTTGAGTCAAGGTGAGCAAACACTGTTGCAGGCGCTGGGTCAGTGAAGTCGTCAGCAGGGACGTAGACAGCCTGAACGGAAGTAATAGAACCCTTACGAGTCGACGTAATACGTTCTTGGAGCTGGCCCATTTCTTGTGCCAAGTTTGGCTGATAACCCACAGCAGATGGCAAGCGGCCAAGTAGGGCTGATACTTCAGCACCAGCCTGCGTAAAGCGGAAAATGTTATCGACAAAGAATAATACGTCAGAACCTTTATCACGGAAACCTTCAGCAATCGTTAGACCTGACAAGGCAACGCGCAAACGTGCACCAGGTGGTTCATTCATTTGTCCAAAGACTAGGCTGGTTTTGTCCAACACGCCCGATTCTTCCATTTCATTGTAGAGGTCGTTACCTTCGCGAGTACGCTCACCAACACCGGCAAACACAGAGTAGCCACTATGGAACTTAGCGATGTTGTTAATCAACTCCTGGATAAGCACAGTTTTACCCACACCAGCACCACCAAAGAGACCAACCTTACCACCCTTGAC
>CALMSM010000084.1 GCA_937872425.1 uncultured Candidatus Saccharibacteria bacterium | reverse complement strand
AACGCCGCCCCTCATCTCGACACCTGGCAAGGCATTGGGAAAGCTGCCGTTGCCTATGGCGCAGATCTCATAGACGGCAGGGTCGCTCGAGCAACCGGGACATCCGGCGAAGTTGGTGCACAAGTGGACGCAGTCGGGGACAAGCTTAAAGTAGGATTGGCCATGGTGCACATGATACGACTAGGGGTAGTTGATAAAGACCTTGCTGCTTTGATAGCGGTCCAAAACCTCGCAAATGCTGGCGCTACACTCTATGATCGAGTTCGGAACGAAGAACCAACTATTAATGCTGCCCAAAAGTTAGGTAAATACGCTATGCTGGGCGGCGCGATGGCCTTGGGTGGCCAAACCATAGGTACGAAACTCTCTGAAACTCATCCGCGAGCCGGTCAACTCGTAAAAAAAGCTTCGCGCTGGCTCGGGCTAACAACCGTAGCAACCTTTGGGGTTGGGTCATTCCTGGATTATGTTCACACAGCACGTACTGGCACAAAAAAACAAAGGGTAGCCCCAACTCCCGCCAGAACAGAACGCCCATCTATATTTGCTAACGCTACCGGCACTCACCGCCGCTAGCTACAGGACGTTGTAAAACGTGCCTAGTACCCAACAAAGTTGAGCAGTATAGACTATACTAAATAGCCTATGGGGAAGGCGCTATACCGTAAACACCGGCCACGCAATCTATCGGAGATTGTTGGCCAGGAACACATCACGACCACACTCGCAAAAGCAATCAGCAGTGGTCATATTAGCCACGCGTATTTATTTACCGGGCCACGTGGCACCGGCAAAACATCGATTGCCAGAATACTTGCTCATGAAGTAAACGGACTACCGTACACAGAAGACGATATCCATTTGGACATTATAGAGATTGACGCTGCAAGCAACCGCCGCATTGATGAGATTCGCGAGCTCAAAGATCGCGTCAACATTGCACCGACCAGCTCAAAATACAAGGTATATATCATCGATGAAGTCCACATGCTCACGCGTGAGGCATTCAATGCACTGCTCAAGACGCTCGAGGAGCCACCCGAGCACGTCATATTTATCTTGGCGACCACGGAGGCGCACAAGTTGCCAGATACGATTGTGAGCCGCACGCAGAGATATAGTTTCAAACCCGTAAGCCAAGACCAGGTAGTCGGGGAGCTTCGTCGTCTTGCAACTAAAGAAAAGCTCAACATTGATGACGAAGCGCTTGCGCTCGTTGCACAGCACGGAGGAGGGAGTTTTCGTGACAGCATCAGCCTACTTGACCAAGTACGAAACACCAGCGATAGCATAGTTCTGGACGATGTTCAAAAAGCTCTAGGCCAAGCCCCCGAAGAGCTATTGGAGCATGTGCTTAGCGCTGTATCAGCTGCAGATATCGCAGCAATAGCAGAAACCATACAAGCAGCCCAAGACCAAGGAATACAGGCAGCCCAACTTGCCGCTCAGCTTTCACGCACCATTCGACAGAGCCTGATTGCTGGCACGTTAGCCCAGCCCAGTGTCGTCGCACTACTCAGGGATTTGTTGGATGTGCCCAGTGCAAACAATCCAGCGACTGCGCTTGAGCTCGCCCTGTACGCACATGCATTGTCCGCAAACCCCAAACCTGCTCAAACAGATGGTCCCCATGTTCCTACGGCCAAGCCATCAGAACCAATCTCCACGCCACCAGCAAAAGTACCAGAAGGGACAAAGATACCGCCCGAGTCAACAAAGCAGCCACCTCAGCCCAAGGCCGAACCAAAGCCCGCGGCAAAGCCAGATGCTCCGGTTTCACCAGAAACAGAACCAACGACTACCGATATCCGAGAAGCAACCGATGCTCCGACGCAGGGTGACTGGCAAGATATCCTCGATAGCGTAAAGCTAAAACACAACACCCTATACGGGATTGCTCGTATGGCGCAACCACGGTTTTCGCCCGGCTCGATTACACTTGTATTCTCATTCCCATTTCATCACAAACGTGTCAGCGATACCAAAAATCATGCCATTCTCAGCAAAATCGCTCACGATGTGACCGGCCAAAAGCTCATCATTGGCTACGAGCTCGATACCGCCAAAAAGCCGGTCGTCACAGATGACTTACCGTCAAAGCCGAATTTAGATATATCATCCATCACTGCTGTGTTTGGCGGTGGTGAAGTGCTTGATTCGTAACACTATTGTGCTTGTGATTGCTCTTGGGCCGCCAAGCGACTACTATAGATAGACCATGGAGCCAAAACAGGGATTATTGCCGCCACAGAACACCGACGCCGAAGCGTCACTTCTTGGCGCTATTCTCATTGATACTGATGCAATCGTGCGTATTGCAGACAAAGTTGACACAGATGATTTCTATGACCGCAAACACCAGCTCATTTACCAGGCAATTACTGATTTGTACGAAGGCCATAGCGCTGTCGACGTCCTTACGTTGTCCAACCACCTCAAGGCAAATGGACAGCTTGATGAGGCAGGCGGCTCGCCATACCTAACAGAGTTAACCAACTTCGTGCCAACCGCTTCGCACGTCGAACAATATGCCGACATCGTGGCACAGAAATCAATGCGTCGCAAGCTTATCAAAGCCGCTCAGGATATCGCAGGGCTTGGATACAACGAAAGCAACACACTCCAAAACCTCATCGAGGATGCAGAAACTCGGCTATTCAACGTTAGTCAGCGGCACGTCAAACAAGACATCGTCAGCCTGGAGACCATCTTAGGTGATAGTTTTGACCGTCTGGACGAACTTCACCGTGATAAAGGCAAAATCCGTGGTGTGCCAACCGGGTTCAAGGACCTAGACAACATTCTTGCTGGACTCCAAAAATCTGACCTATTTATCCTGGCGGCCCGTCCGAGTATGGGTAAAACAGCACTATCCCTCAACCTTGCACACAATGTTGCGGTCAAAGCCAATGCACCAGTGCTTGTTTTCAGCCTAGAAATGAGCAAAGAACAGCTTGTCGATCGTATGCTGTCTATGGAATCTGGCGTCGATGCATGGGCACTTCGTACCGGCAATCTGACTGACTCCGACTTTGAAAAAATTGGGCACGCCATGGGTGCACTCAGCGAGGCACAAATATTTATTGATGACACTCCCGGCATCACTGTCAGTGAGTTACGTACAAAGGCACGGCGAGAAGCTCATGTACGTGAGCTTGGGCTGATTATTGTTGACTACTTACAGCTTATGAGCGGCGGCGCCAAGTTCAACGGTGACGGCAACCGCGTACAAGAAATCAGCGAAATATCCCGTGGGCTGAAGGGAATTGCCCGCGAGCTTAATGTCCCCGTTGTTGCACTTAGTCAGTTGAGCCGTTCTGTTGAGTCCCGTAGTCCACAGATTCCCCAGCTCTCCGACCTTCGCGAATCAGGATCAATCGAACAGGATGCCGACGTCGTGGCATTTATTTACCGCGAAGAATACTACAACCCAGAGTCAGAGCGCAAAAACATCACCGATATATTCATCAAGAAGCACCGTAATGGCCCTACCGGGTCGGTTGAGCTTTACTTTGATCGAGAGAAGCAGCGATTCCGAACTATCGACAACCGCCATGGCACAACTCCGTCATTTGACGAATAAAACAATCATTTACGCGCGAAGATGCCCATGCTTATGGCCTAATCTGCTATACTCGTATAGATTATGAAACGGTTCAAAACGTGGAGAAAATTCTGGTCACAGCACTGGCGAGTCATCGTCGCGTGGACGGCTGTAGTAGGGCTTACGCTGACCTTGTTTTTAGTTCACCTCAAAACACTTAACAGTGGGGCTAGCTTTGATGAAATCAGCTACATACAGAGTACCAACAGTGGCACAAAACTCTTCAGCACGCCCGTATTCTTTTTGCACAGACTCGGTACATACGCACTCGTAAAGCTGGGCGCTCAGAGTATTGTTTGGTACCGTCTGTTGAGCGTTCTGTTTGGGCTAATCGCTACATTCAGTATGTTTTATATCTTGCGTAGTTGGTACACCAAGCGTGTTGCATTGATTGGAACATTTCTTTTTGCTTCTTCGGGCATCGTACTCCATTCGTCTCGAAGTGCACTGCCCCACGTCACATATCTTTCGATACTTCCCATTATTGCACTGGGGCTGTGGCTGCAAAGAACCCGAAGCCATAAACGCGCTTTGGCAATGTTGGTTGCATGCCTGTGCCTCATGGTATACGTACCTGGATTCCTCTGGATTGGTATTGCGGTTATAGCTCAGCAAGGACGACGCATTGCTCGTGCACTTAAGCGCGCACCTCTGTTCCTCCAAGTAGGCTGTGGCTTTATTGCACTCACTCTACTTGCACCTCTTAGCTACTCACTGTTCCACTCCCCGATGGAGGCATTGACCGTAGTGGGGCTGCCGCAATCGCTTGGAACAGTAA